>NZ_JBGOOI010000006.1:65264-142839 GCF_041439605.1 Vibrio sp. 1F169
GAGATACGAGATACGAGATACGAGATACGAGATACGAGATACGAGATACGAGATATAACGATAGTTGGGGGAGTTTAAAAAGGTTTTTGGGTTAAAACAAAAGGAAGAAAAAAAATATCGTGGTATAGCCGGGGGGACTATACCACGGGTGCCAATGACACCTTCGCTTGCTGCCGGAGTGATATGGCAAGCCACATCACCTCTGGAATAAAATTAAAGAGAAAGAGTTTCTCTTCGATGGAGTAACTATACGGGTAGCGACTTGTTTTGCTTATAAAATTAACGACAGATGACTGTGAGAAAACCGACATTATTATAAGTTGTTGATTATTATCGTCTTATTGTTTTCTGGTTGACGCGTACTAGTAAGGTAGTACCCACTAATTGTTGAAAGTGACGTTTTTGACGTAAACGTTTTTAACGAAATTTACGAGAGTGTATTTTCGAAAACATTGATTTCACACAATAGAATTGTGGGTATGTGCGTGTATTATGTCGGTAATAACAATCTTTCTCATTATCAATCTCGAACTGGGTACTTATGAAACTCTCACAACTAGAGCAAGGAAAAGCGGCTTCTATTGTTGCACTTACAGGTTTAACACCAGACGTTAGAAAAAAACTAATGGTTATGGGCATGTTGCCAAAAACCGAGGTGACACTTATCCGTCGTGCACCTATGGGTGATCCGCTTCAAGTTGAAGTGAGAGGTGTTTCTATAGCCATTCGTGAAAGCATTGCAGAACAAATCGAGGTTATCTAAATGGATTATCAAGTTCTTACTGTTGGTAACCCTAATAGTGGTAAAACAACATTATTTAACGCATTAACTGGCGCAAAACAGCACGTTGGTAACTGGGTTGGTGTGACCGTAGAAAAGAAAACCGGTTTATATTCGCACGCTGGTGATCAATTCCAGTTAACGGATTTACCAGGCATTTATGCACTAGACAGTGGTAATGATGCAAACAGTATCGATGAGTCTATTGCATCACGCGCCGTGCTTACTCACCCAGCGGACGTGATCATCAATGTTGTTGATGCTAGCTGTTTGGAAAGAAGCTTATACATGACATTACAATTGCGAGAGTTGGGTCGCCCAATGATCGTTGTATTGAACAAAATGGATGTATTAAAGCGTGAGCGTCAGGTGATTAATCTTAAGGCTCTAGAAAAAGAGCTAGGTTGCCCGGTTCTAAGCTTGTCAGCAAACGATAAAGGACAAGTGGTTCGTTTTAAAGAGCGTTTGCATAAGCTTCTGGTTCAAGGTGTGAGTCTTGATCCTATCTCTATTGATTACGATGTCGCGTTAGAAGCTCTTATTCCTTCTGTTGAGTCACAATTTGATGATGCTGACGTATCTCACCGAGCACTAGCGATTCGTGCTTTAGAAAATGATTACTTGGTATTGAATGGTTTGGCCCCACAAACTCGCACTCAAATTGATAGTGTGCGTCTTGGTGCCGATTTCGATATTGATCTTGCTGTTGCTGACGCTAAATACACTTTCTTACATGAACTTTGTAAACGAGTTCGTCGCAGCGAAGGCAAACTGAGCCGTAATTTCACAGAGAAAGCCGATCAATTCATTTTGAATAAATGGGTCGGGATTCCTTTCTTCTTCGTCATCATGTACCTAATGTTTATGTTCTCTATCAATATCGGTAGCGCGTTTATCGACTTCTTCGATATTGGTGTTGGCGCAATATTAGTTGATGGCGGACATCACTTATTAGATGGTCACTTACCGGTTTGGCTAGTCACCGTTCTTGCTGATGGTATTGGTTGTGGTATCCAAACGGTTGCGACCTTTATTCCGGTTATTGCCGCGCTTTACTTGTTCTTAGCGGTACTAGAAAGTTCAGGCTACATGGCCCGCGCTGCATTTGTACTGGATAAAGTGATGCAGAAAATTGGCTTACCGGGCAAAGCATTTGTACCACTTGTTCTGGGTTTTGGCTGTAACGTACCTTCTATCATGGCAACGCGTACTCTTGACCAAGAGCGCGAACGTAAACTCGCCGCATCAATGGCACCGTTTATGTCATGTGGTGCTCGTCTACCTGTATACGCACTGTTTGCTGCTGCATTCTTTCCTGGTGCTGGACAAAACGTTGTGTTCGCTCTGTACATCATGGGTATTCTGGCTTCTGTATTTACGGGCTTGTTCCTTAAAAATACTATCTATCCTGGTAGCAGCGATAGCTTGGTTATGGAAATGCCGGATTACGAATTGCCGACCGTGCAAAACGTGATGCTGAAAACTTGGCAGAAGCTGAAACGTTTCGTGCTTGGCGCAGGTAAAACCATTGTAATGGTTGTGGCAATTCTGAGTTTCTTGAATTCATTAGGTATGGACGGCAGTTTTGGTAACGAAGACAGTGAAAGTTCTGTGCTATCTAAAGCGGCTCAAGTTGTAACTCCAGTGTTCCAACCGATTGGTATTACTGAAGAGAACTGGCCTGCAACGGTTGGTATCATTACCGGTATTTTTGCGAAAGAAGCCGTGGTTGGTACGCTAAATAGCTTATACACTACACCTTCTGATGAAGAAGCGGCTGAGTTTGATCTAGCGGCAAGTTTAGAAGAAGCCGTAATGACCATTCCTGAAAACCTTGCTGGTTTGAGCTATTCCGATCCATTAGGCATTGAAGTTGGTGACTTGTCTGACTCTAGTTCTGTGGCTGCTGATCAAGAGGTTGATACTTCGATCTTTGGTAACTTGAAAGATAAGTTTGTATCAGGCCACGCTGCGTTTGCTTACTTAATCCTAATCTTGCTTTACACACCTTGTGTGGCAGCGATGGGTGCTTATGTTCGTGAATTTGGTCAGACGTTTGCCCGCTTCATCGCAGTTTGGACAATGGCACTTGGTTACTTCGGTGCGACCTTCTATTACCAAGCAGCAAACTTCTCTGTACACCCAGTAAGTAGTGCTGTGTGGATGGTGGCAATTGCTGGTGGTTTTGTGGTGACGTATCGCATCTTCAAGAAAATCGGCAGTAAGCAAAAAGCACTTGAGGTGCAAGTAGTATGATTTTAACTGAACTTCATCGATACATTGATAACGAAGGTGTCGCTGCACGTAGTGAGCTTGCATCTAAGTTTGGGGTAAGTGAAGACGGTATCGATGCGATGCTGGGAGTGTGGGTCAAGAAAGGCAAGATATCTCGCTTGGTCGACACCAATAAGCATGGTCACACAATACGTATTCGCTACACCATCAGCAAACAAGATGGTTTGTCTCTGAATGTGATGATGTAGTTCAGGCCTTCATACTCTCGTTGAAAGCGACGATATTAGACAATAAAAAAAGCCGCTCACCTATTTTAGGTGAGCGGTTTTTTGTTATGTATCTTTTCTGAACTGTCTTGTTTTAAAGCTCAATGAGACTAACTCAAATTACGCTTTCTTGAAGATAGAACTCAGCGACAAAACGTTTTGGATACGAGTATGGATTGCGGCTTGTTCTTCTTCACTACGTTGTTCACCTTTGGTATTTCCCCATACCGGGCCTGGCCATGCGATGTCATCTTTGAAACGTGCAATATGGTGAATGTGCAGTTGTGGCACCATGTTACCTAGCGCGCCTAGGTTTAATTTGTCTGGTTGGAATGTCGCTTCTAATGCTTGGCTTACCGCTTGAGACTCAAGTAAGAACTGCTGTTGTTCTTTCATTGGTAGATGGTGCAACTCTTTTAGGTTGGCGCGTTTGGGTACCAAGATAACCCAAGGCACTGCACTGTCTTTGCTTAGCAGCGCCAAGCTTAGTGGAAATTCGCCGATAAGCGTGGTGTCTTTTGCTAACTGTGGGTGAAGTTCAAAGCTCATTATTATTATCCATTTCGATTTCTTGAAGTCATACCAATCACAGTAAGTAAATGATCAGAAATAGCGCAGGAAAAAGGTTTGAGAACAAGGCAGATTCTTTTGATAAGTAGTTACTCTACAATCAAAAATTCTAACGCAGTTATCGAGCGTTTTAACCAGCTAGGATGATTAGTTATTTACTACGATTGGTATCAGTATACGTTAGATAAAACAAAAGGTTGATGCTCTCACATCAACCTTTGTATTTATTCATTGTAACCCGAAGGGAATTACATGCGCTCTAGAGTTTCGATACCTAGAAGCGACAGGCCTTGCTTGATAGTCTTAGCTGTCAGTGCAGCAAGCTTCAGGCGGCTCTGTTTAACGGTTTCATCTTCAGCCACAAGGATAGGGCATGCTTCGTAGAAGCTAGAGAATTGACCAGCAAGTTCGAACAGGTAGCTACACATGATGTGTGGTTGACCTTCACGAGCAACAGACTGTACCGCTTCTTCAAATTGTAGAAGTTTCGCGATAAGGGCTTTCTCTTTCTCTTCAGTGATTTTGATTTCACCTTCTAGAGAGTCCATAGAAATGCCTGCTTTAGCAAAGATTGAAGCGACACGAGTGTATGCGTATTGCATGTACGGTGCTGTGTTGCCTTCAAATGCCAGCATGTTTTCCCAGTCGAACACGTAATCAGTGGTACGGTGCTTAGAAAGGTCTGCGTATTTAACTGCTGCCATTGCTACTGTGTTCGCAATGGTTTTCTTCTCGTCTTCTGCTAGCTCAGGGTTTTTAGATTCAATCAGCTGAGTTGCACGTACTTCTGCTTCGTCCAGAAGGTCAGCAAGACGCACTGTACCGCCAGCACGAGTTTTAAATGGCTTACCATCTTTACCTAGCATCATGCCGAACGCGTGGTGCTCAAGAGATACAGACTTAGGAACATAACCCGCTTTACGAACGATAGTCCAAGCTTGCATTAGGTGTTGGTGCTGACGAGAGTCGATGAAGTAAAGTACGCGATCTGCGCCCAGTTCTTCAAAACGATATTTAGCACATGCAATATCGGTGGTGGTGTATAGGAAGCCACCGTCACGTTTTTGCACGATAACGCCCATAGGGTCGCCATCTTTGTTTTTGTATTCGTCTAGGAATACAACTTGTGCGCCGTCAGACTCTTTTGCTAGACCTTGTGTTTGTAGGTCAGAAACGATGTTTGAAAGCATATGGTTGTACATACTTTCACCCATCACATCATCACGTGTCAGTGATACGTTCAGGCGATCGTAGTTACGTTGGTTTTGAACCATGGTTACGTCAACCAGCTTTTTCCACATTTCAGCACAGTATGCGTCGCCACCTTGCAGTTTCACTACGTAGCCACGAGCTTTCACTGCGAATTCTTCGTCTTCGTCGTAAAGCTTTTTAGATTCACGGTAGAACTGTTCAAGATCTGAAAGTTCCATTGAAACTTCACCAGTTTCAGCTTGGATGCGCTCAAGGTTTGCGATAAGCATACCGAATTGAGTACCCCAGTCACCAATGTGGTTAGCACGGATAACTTTGTGACCTAAGAACTCAAGTGTACGAACAACAGCATCACCGATGATTGTTGAACGTAAGTGGCCTACGTGCATTTCTTTTGCAACGTTTGGAGCTGAGTAGTCAGCAACAATCGTTTGTGCTTCTGCGGCTGAAACACCAAGGCGAGAGTCAGCAAGTGCTGCGTCTGCTTGTTGTGCCAGGAACGTTTCATCTAGGAAGATGTTTAGGAAACCTGGACCTGCGATTTCAACTTTAGAAGCGATACCGTCTAGGTTTAGAACGTCCAATACTTTTTGAGCAAATTCTCGAGGGTTAGTGCCTAGTCGTTTAGCAACACCCATAATGCCGTTTGCTTGGTAGTCACCAAATTGTGGTTTTGCAGATTGACGGACAGCCGCAGGAGAGCCTGCAGGTGCGCCAGCGGCTTCTAGAGCCTGAGATACTTTGTCATTAATCAGTGCTTGGATATTCACACGCGTTTCCTTCAATTCAAGGATGAATAAGAGTAGCCGTTATTTCGTGGGCATTAAATTTGGCTAATTATGCTTCTAGTTAACGATTTAATGCTGAAATGAACAACAGACTCTGTTTAAGTTCACAAAAATGGCGTTAATCATATCAATTTTGTGGGCTTTCTTATAGGTCGAATTGATAGAAAATTAACATTTCCTGAGGGGTTTTTGACAATCAACTTTGACCAAGCCAAGTTTGTCTATTTAGGAAAGTAAGACACGGTACTTTTTGAGTGTTTTTTGTAACAGCAGCGCTTGTTGCTGGAAGTAAAACTGATACCATGTTGCCATTATTTGGAGAACATAGACAATGACGATGAGCCTGAAGCAAGCTGAACTAGAACCACAACAAATGATTGCACGCCTTGATACGTTTATGACGAAAATTGAGAACCTCGGAAATGTGCTGGGTTTGGATTTAAGCTTTGCTCAAGCGGATCACATTGCATTAAGAATCAATGAAACTGAGCTTGCGAAATCAGCACATCAAGCATGGTCTGAATACGGCTCTACGATTTCAGAAGCGATGATCAATGGTCGTCCCATTGTGGTGTTGGCTTTCGATAAACCATTGCAAAGTCTTGGTTGGAAGATTGAATGTTTAGAGCTGCCTTACCCAGCTGAAGGTAAGATTTACCCGAGCCAAGATTGGGAGCATGTAGAGTTTGTGATTCCGTCTCACGCTCAAACGGCCAATGAGTATCTAGCAGACCTTAAAGAGACTTACCCGCAGTTCGCTGCTAAGTTTGAAAATTTGGCAGAACAAGGCATTAAGATAAAACTCTCTAGCCCGAAAGGTGAGGGTGAACGTTTGAATAATCCAACGGTTGCATTTAAGCATCAAGGGATTTGCATTAAGCTGCATCCACACTCTTTGAAGAAGATTGTTGAGTCAGAACAGGCCTAATTTGATTGGATAGTTGCTGGGAATAGATTCCTGAACTCACCAAGGCTCGTCGGAATGACGGGGTGTTTGATGGTGTTTGCCAGGTCTATCTTTAGATGCTGACAGTCTGAGTGTTCGAGGGCGCATGTTAGAGCCTATAGTTATAAGATTCATCACCGAGTTCGTTATTCCCGATAGCGACGAAGGAGCGTAGTCGGGAATCTCATAAAGCTAGTCAGATCATCAGATACAAAAAACGCGCAATGGATTAACCCTATTGCGCGTTTTTTATTGGGTTCTAACTGGAAGTCTTACCTGAAATCGAACCTCCGATCTACAGAATCACGGTCTTGTTGCCGTAAACAAACACGTGATCATTGATCACTTTGTTTAAAGCCTTACTCAACACGTTCTTCTCTACGTCACGACCCGCTTGTGCCATGTCTTTCGCGCTGAAGTTGTGATCCACTGGGATAACATCTTGCTTGATGATTGGACCTTCATCGAGATCGTTTGTCACAAAGTGTGCCGTTGCACCAATGATCTTCACACCGCGCTCGTAAGCTTGCTGGTATGGCTTAGCACCAATGAATGCAGGCAAGAAACTGTGGTGAATGTTGATGATTTTGTGGTTGTACTTCTCAACAAACCCCGGCGTCAGCACTCGCATGTATTTAGCAAGCACTAGATAGTCCGCCTCATACTGGTCAATGACTTCCAACATCTTCTTCTCATGCTCTTCACGGTTTAATCCTTCGTGAGAAACATGGTGGTAAGGGATATCAAAACGCTCGGTTAGGCTTTGCAGTGTATCGTAGTTACCAACTACTGCCGCAATATCAACATCTAAACTGCCATCGAAGTTCTTCATCAGAATATCGCCAAGGCAGTGTGCTTCTTTAGTTACCAGAATCACAACACGCTTACGAGATGAATCAACCAGCTTACGTTTTGTGTTTTCTGGCAGGGCTTGGTCTAAATCGGCGAGTAAGGTTTCGTCATTGAAGTAGCCCTCTAGCTCTGTGCGCATAAAGAAGTGGCCACTTGTGTTATCAACGAACTCATTATTGTGAATAATATTGAGTTGGTGCTTATAACAAATGTTGGTGATCTTTGAGATGAGGCCAGGGGCGTCAGTACAATGTGTTAATAAAGTTTTTCTTTCCATTTGCATCTTACTTCCATGAATGTTGCACTTATTATATGAAATCGGGATTCTTCAAAATTTAACGCAGGCCGTCGAACGGTGAACTGAGCCGCAGTATCACCGTTATAATTAATCTATTATCAAGTTGGTTTCAACAAATTCTGCTGCTCATTTATCGCATCGATAAATTGTTTTATATAGAAATATCAGTTTTTCGATAGAAAAAAAGGCAGAAGCTTCATTTTTCAAGTTTTGACCGTAGTACGCATTTGAACTTCAACCGAGGCATTGACGCTTTGGCCAAAAAATAGAGGTGATACTTATGGATAAAGAGTTACTAGCAAAAAAACTGTACTGCAAACGAGTGAATTCATTAGCGGGAAGTACAGAGTTAGATGGTAATGTTCTAGATGAAATGTGGGAAAGTAAAACCTCACCAACCGATGCAGTGAAAGCCATGCAGCCTTGCGATAATCATTTTGAAGGCGCCCCTTGGTTGTCGCGTTATCTCAGCCGAAAATAATAACGATTCTTTGATTTTTATTTCTTCAATTCTTACCTTCTAGGTAGCTTAACCCAAACCAAACACCTCCGGTGCGAAGTCATTCTTGATTCGCGCCGGCTCACTAAACCTGCCATAATTCGCCTTCTATTTTTCTAAACTTCGTACTCTATGATATCTAAAACGTTTTCTGCTGATGGTGCTTTGGGTAAAGCGATCCCTGGGTTCCAACCTCGACAAGCTCAGCTAGACATGGCTGAAGCGGTTTCACAGGCTATTGAACAACAGAGCCAATTGGTCGTTGAAGCGGGAACGGGAACAGGTAAGACGTTTGCTTATCTAGTGCCAGCACTGCTGAGTGGTAAGAAAACGATCATCAGTACGGGGTCTAAAAACCTTCAAGAACAGCTGTTTCACCGAGATTTACCATTGATGGTCGATGCGCTTGGTTTTTATGGTCAGGTTGCGTTACTCAAAGGCCGTTCAAACTATTTGTGCTTGGACAGGCTCAGTCGTCAAATGATCGAGAGCCATGGCACTCACACCGATCCAACGCTGTTAGCTCAGTTGGTGAAAGTGCGCAGTTGGTCGTCAGCGACTCAAACTGGCGATTTAGGTGACTGTGATGATATTGCTGAAGATAGCCCGGTCATTCCAACCATTACCTCGACTAACGACAACTGCTTAGGCAAAGAGTGCCCAAGCTACACCGATTGCTTTGTGCTGAAGGCGCGTAAAAAAGCGATGGATTCTGATGTTGTTGTAGTGAACCACCACTTGTTTCTCGCGGATTTAGCGATCAAAGAAACCGGGTTTGGTGAGCTGATACCTGAAGCCGATGTGTTTATCTTCGATGAAGCGCACCAACTTCCCGATATCGCTAGCCAATACTTCGGACAATCGGTTTCCAGCCGACAGATCCAAGAGCTAGCCAAGGACATTGAAATTGCTTACCGAACTGAAGCCAAAGACATGCGCCAACTGCAGAAAGTAGGGGATAGGCTCGTTCAATCGTCAGCCGATCTACGCATTGTGCTTGGCGATACGGGCTTTCGCGGTAACTGGCGTGAAGCATTGAAGTCAGAGTCGATTGCGAGAGAGTTAGTTCGCTTACAAGATGCGTTGCAATTGGCCGTTGATGTATTGAAATTAGCATTGGGTCGAAGCCAGTTGTTAGACACGGCTTTCGAGCGTGCAACCATGATTAAGTCGCGTATCGAACGTGTATGTGACGTGTCGATTACTGGTTATTCGTATTGGTATGACACCACGCCACGACACTTTGCTTTGCACATCACGCCACTCTCAGTCGCCGACAAATTCCATGAGCAGATTGAGCTAAAACCGGGTGCTTGGGTGTTTACCTCTGCAACTTTGGCGGTGTCGGACGATTTCGACCATTTCACCTCACGGCTTGGGCTAAAACCGTCAGCACAATTTTCACTACCGAGCCCGTTTGATTACCCAAATCAGGCGCGTTTGTGTGTGCCTCGCTATCTACCAGAACCGAATAGCCCGGGCTTAGCGGACAAGCTAGTAAGAATGCTGACCCCTGTGATTGAGCAAAACCAAGGTCGCTGTTTCTTTTTGTGTACTTCACATAGCATGATGAAAGAGTTGGGGGAGCGATTCCGTGAAACGCTCTCGGTTCCAGTTCTGCTGCAAGGTGAGACAAGTAAGCAAAAAACCTTAGCCGAATTCATGGAATTAGGTAACGCATTGCTGGTGGCTACTGGCGCTTTCTGGGAGGGGATAGATGTTAGGGGCGACGCATTAAGCTGTGTTATCATCGATAAATTGCCCTTTACAGCCCCTGATGACCCTTTACTTAAGGCTCGAATCGAGGACTGTAAGTTAAAAGGGGGTGATCCTTTTGCACAGGTACAGTTGCCAGACGCCGTGATTACCTTGAAACAAGGTGTCGGCCGATTAATACGTGATAAACGTGACAATGGCGCTTTAATTATTTGCGATAACCGCTTGGTGACCCGCGATTACGGTGGTGTGTTTTTGGCGAGTTTACCGCCTATCCCACGTACCCGTGACTTAGGGATCATTAAAGAATTCTTAGCTAAAGACCATTCAACCGCTGCTGAGTAATTAGCATTGTTGATCTTAGCCATTATTTTTAGATTAGATAACGAATATTTGAGACACAAATGAGCGCGAAAATTCTTGCAGTAGATACCGCAACTGAAAACTGTTCAGTTGCACTAGTAATTGGTGACCAGGTGTTCGCACGTAGCGAAGAGGCACCTCGAGACCATACGAAAAAAATTCTACCTATGGTTGATGAAGTACTGAAAGAAGCGAATGTTGCTTTAACCGATATCGACGCGATCGCGTTTGGCCAAGGCCCGGGCAGTTTCACGGGTGTACGTATTGGCATTGGTATTGCTCAAGGCTTAGCTTTTGGTGCTGATTTGCCGATGATCGGTGTGTCTACACTGGCAGCGATGGCGCAAGGCAGCTACCGTAAATTTGGCGAAACTCATGTTGCAACAGCAATTGATGCTCGCATGAGTGAAGTTTACTGGGCTCGTTACAGCCGTGAAGATAATGGTCGTTGGACTGCGGTCGATGCGGAATGTGTGACGCCTCCAGGTGAGTTGGCTGAACAGCTTGAAGCGGACTCCAACACATGGGCGAAAGTAGGCACAGGTTGGGAAGCATATGCAGAGCACATGGACACACTAGCGATCAACACCAAAGCGTGTGAAGTGCTATTCCCAGAAGCTCAAGACATGGCGTTCCTTGCTCAATTTGCTTATGCTGAAGGCAAAGCGGTTGCTGCTGAAGAGTCTGAGCCGGTTTACCTACGTGATAAAGTGACTTGGAAAAAACTGCCTGGTCGCGAGTAAATACGTATTACTTTGGCTCTGCAGTTTATTTTGTAGAGCCGTTATTAAAATTAGATACACAATCATTAAAGTCAGGTAATAAACTCTTTAAGCATGGTTTCAATCAACGGCTTACCTCCTTCTTCGATAGGCAATACATCTAAAACCAATCGAACCAACAAAAAGAATGAGGTAAAAAAAGGCGATGCAAAGACCTCTGTTGGTCAGCCAACTAAGGTTGCGAATGCTGTCTCGCATTCTATTCGCCAGGTCAAAGAATCTGAGATTCACAAAGCTCAGGTTCAATATGATCTTCCAGAAGGGCGCGGACGACGTGCGATGGAAGAGTATATGGATGTGATGAATCAAGCTAAAAAAGAGGAACTTGCAAAGCTAATTGGGGTCGATATTTATATCTAGCTTTGTGTTTTCATTTATCCTGCTCTAAGGAGCTGCATTATGTATTCTCTCATATCTAAATCTCGCTTATTTTTCCTTGTCGCTTTCTCTACGATGGTGATGGGGTGCTCCTCTTTACCTAAAGAACTTAATGCAAACTCAGAACAGGTGGTAACTGACTACCAAGAGTGGGTAAACACACTACCGGATGCCGGTGATGTTCGTTTGGGTGGCGTGATTGCTAAAGTCACTAATCTGAAAGATAAAACGCGTGTTGAAGTGGTGAACTTACCTATCTCTAGTAGTGGTAAGCCTGATATTGATGCCGAACCAAAAGGGCGTTTTGTTGGTTACATTGATGGTTACGTAGAACCTTTGAGCTTTGCTGAAGGCCGTTTAGTCACCTTGGTTGGAACATCAAGTGGTACTGAAGATGGCACCGTTGGTGATTACCCTTATACCTTCCCAGTAATGAATGTCTACAACCAACGTTTATGGCAGATCACCGAGCGAGTGGTCATCAACGACTTTGCGCCAACCTATTACTCTTGCCGCAGTTTGCATTGTCGCAGCTTTCAAACCATGCCTAAGTCAGGCCGTGTGATTCAAGATGTGGAATAGTCGAACCTGAAATCGACACACTAAACGATAGGGACACCATACAATCAATGATTGAAAAGTCATATTCCCTTGCGAGCGGGACGCTTGCAACACAACAGATTGGCAACTCAAAAACGACCGCAACGACGGTCGTTTTTATTCATGGTTGGCTAGATAATTCTGCAAGTTTCACTCAGGTTATGCCGCAAATAGCCAAGCTTTCTCCAGATACTCACCTCGTTGCTATCGATCTCTTCGGACACGGTTTCTCGTCGCATAAACCGGGGAGTTATTACCCATTTCACGACTATATTGATGATTTGCATCAGTTGGTGACCAAATTATCGCCAAACAGACTGGTACTGGTAGGACATTCACTTGGTGCATTGATCGCAAGTTGCTATAGTGCCGCCTTTCCTGAAAAGGTGTCAGGATTAATTCAAATTGAAGGTCATGGACCTCTTTCAGAAGCTCCCCACGAAACAGTCTCTCGTTTGAGAGATGGGGTACTCAGTCGTCTTCGACAGCGAAGAAAGCCTTCACGTCCTCTGGCAAGTCTTGAGGATGCTATTAAGCTGAGAGCTCACGCCAATCAAATCAAAGCAGAACTCATTGCTCCTATTGTTGAACGAGGAATCGTTGAGCTAAGTAATGTTGATCGAGCTGTTGTTGCTAAAGTTGCTTTTGAGGAAGCGACAGTAGATCAAGGTATTGCTGAGTTCGATAACTGTTGGCAATGGCGATGCGACCCTAACCTAAAATGTGACTCGTTATATCGAATGTCACAAGCGCATGCTGAAGCGATCATGGCGGCTATTGAATGCCCTCAATTAATAGTTTTAGGAAATGATGGATTCCGACATTTGCAGCATAATCGCTACAAATCAGCCCATAGTTCTCTGAATATAGAGACTGTTCCTGGCGGACATCATTGCCATTTAGAGAGCCTAGAGCTAGTTTCAGAGCTAATTCTTGGTGTAGTTAACAAAATTTAAACAAGTGTTTGAGCCTTTTAGTGCTCATGCACTAAAGCTGTGCTGTAATACCGCAATGATAAAAAGCGGCGAAGCAGTCGTCAGCTGATAAACGAGGAGTAACATAGTGGACAAACCTTGGCTTTCACGTTATCCAAGTGACGTACCAGAGACGATCAACCCAGATCAGTACCCATCTCTTATTGAAATGTTCGAACAGTCAGTACAGAAGTACGCAGACCAACCAGCATTCGAGAACATGGGGTCTATCATGACATTCCGTAAGCTTGAAGAGCGCAGTCGTGCTTTTGCTGCTTACCTGCAGAATGATCTAAAACTGAAGAAAGGCGATCGTGTCGCGCTGATGATGCCAAACCTGCTGCAATACCCAATTGCACTCTTTGGTGTACTGCGTGCAGGTATGATTGCAGTGAACGTCAACCCACTGTACACGCCTCGTGAACTTGAACATCAATTGAATGACTCTGGCGCAAAGGCGATTGTTATCGTTTCTAACTTTGCGAGCACGCTAGAAAAAGTCGTTGATAAAACTCCGGTTAAACACGTTGTGCTAACCAGCTTGGGGCAAATGCTGCCACGAGCGAAAGGTACGATTGTCGACTTCGTAGTGAAATACGTAAAAGGCATGGTGCCGAAGTACGACCTGCCGGGTGCTATCTCATTTCGAAAAGCACTGCACAAAGGCCGTCGCCTACAGTACGTGAAGCCATTTATGGCGGGCGATGACATCGCATTCCTACAGTACACCGGTGGTACAACGGGCGTAGCGAAGGGCGCAATCCTAACGCACCGCAACATGATTGCGAACGTACTTCAAGCGAAAGGGGCATATAGCCCAGTACTGCAAGAAGGTCGCGAATTAGTCGTAACGGCATTGCCGCTTTACCACGTGTTCGCACTGACTGTGAACTGCTTACTGTTTGTTGAGATGGGTGGTCGTAACCTTCTGATTACTAACCCTCGTGACATTCCTGGCTTTATTAAAGAGCTGCAAAAGGTTCCGTTTACCGCGATTACTGGCGTAAACACCTTATTCAATGCGCTAGTCAATAACGAAGATTTCCATGAGTTGGATTTCAGTAATATGCGTTTATCTGTTGGCGGTGGTATGGCGGTTCAACGCGCTGTTGCTGAGCAATGGAAGAAAGCGACAGGTGTCCATCTACTTGAAGGCTATGGTTTAACCGAGTGTGCTCCTCTGGTAACAGGTAACCCATACGATCTAAAAGACTACACGGGTGCAATCGGCCTACCAGTACCATCAACAGAAGTTCGTATTGTTGATGATGAAGGTAAAGTGGTTGGTAATGACCAAGTGGGTGAATTGCAGGTTCGTGGTCCTCAAGTGATGCAAGGCTACTGGCAACGTCCAGAAGCGACCAAAGAAGTGATCGACCAAGATGGTTGGTTATCGACTGGTGATATCGTTAAATTTGATGACGAAGGCTTGTTGTACATCGTAGACCGTAAGAAAGACATGATTCTTGTGTCTGGCTTCAATGTTTACCCGAACGAGATTGAAGACGTTGTGGCTCTGCATGGCAAAGTGTTAGAAGTTGCGGCTATCGGTCAACCTCATGAAGTGTCAGGTGAGTTGGTTAAGATTTACGTTGTGAAACGTGACCCTAGCCTAACCAAAGAAGACATTATCGCGCACTGCCGTGAACACCTAACAGGCTACAAGATCCCTAAATTGATTGAGTTCCGTGAAGAACTACCAAAAACCAATGTAGGCAAAATCTTGCGCCGAGTGCTTCGTGAAGAAAACGACGCAGAGCTTGCCAAACGCGCAAGCGAGTAACGAGCTCATTTACGAGAAGATGATGCACCATAAGCCATAGCAGCGCTTAATCTAAGCGAGCGCTGAAAAATGGTGTTAGAATGCCGACAGTTAATGTCGGCATTTTTGTATCCGGCGATCAAAGTAAAATCAGTGAGAGTTTTTGTGGATTATCAAATCATTACCCAAGTAAAAGACCTTGAGCGAGTTTGCCAACAAGCACGTGAAGCCGATGTTGTTATGCTTGATACAGAGTTCGTTCGTACAAGAACCTATTACCCTCAATTAGGCTTAATTCAGTTATTTGATGGTGAAACGCTGTCACTGATTGATCCTATTGCTCTTGATGAAATGACCCCGTTTGTTGGGCTGTTGAAAGACACTTCAGTACTGAAAGTGTTACATGCGTGTGGCGAAGATCTAGAAGTATTCCAGAACGCATTTGGCTGTACGCCAACACCAATGGTTGATACGCAGATCATGGCAGCCTTCTTAGGTCATGGTCTTTCAACTGGCTTTGCGGCTCTAGTTTCTGAGTTTGTAGGTGTTGACCTAGATAAGAGTGAATCTCGTACTGACTGGCTAGCGCGTCCGCTTTCTCAAAAGCAACTCGACTACGCAGCAGCAGACGTTCACTACTTGATGCCAATGTACAACAAGCTTCTAGAAAAAGTGATGGAAGCGGGCTGGTGGGAAGCGGCGCAGCAAGAGTCTGATTTACAAGTGGCTAAGCGCATCCGTAAAGCAAACCCAGATAACGCTTACCTTGATATTAAAGGCGCGTGGCAGCTAAAACCTCAGCAGCTAGCTATTTTAAGACCGCTAGCAACTTGGCGTTTAAAAGAAGCGATTAAGCGTGACTTAGCGCTGAACTTTGTCTTCAAAGAACAAGACCTATGGGCTGTAGCGCGTTTTGCGATGAAAGACCCTAAGCACATGGAGCAAGAAGGTTTTGATTACCGCTCTGTACGTCGCCATGGCGCTAAAATCAGTTCAATCGTTAAGTTAGCTGAGCATACGCCAGAAGAAGAATACCCAGCGCCAGTAGAACGTCTAATGGACTACCCAGGTTACAAACAACTCTTCAAAGTGTTGAAAGATGAAGTGAAAACAGCTTCGCAACACAGTGGTTTAGCGACTGAATTTTTGGCGTCGAAGAAGCAACTTAACCAAGTGTTAAGCTGGATATGGAAGCACGATCGTAATCCTGAAAAGCTGCCAGATGTTATGCAAGGTTGGCGTTTAGATGTGGTTGGCGAGAAGCTAAATAAAGCGATCAAATAACCAACGACTGCAATGACATTTCGATGATTCAAAGAAAAGCGACCTAATTAAGGTCGCTTTTTTATTTGGTAAAATTTAGCTAGCTACTCGGCACTTAAGCCATTCTTTGCGTCGGCTTCCAGCGTGCTAGTTCCGGATCAAGCTTGATACCTTGTGAGGTCAGCAGGTTAACACGAGCTAAGTAAGCTGCACCGTGCATCAGATGCTTAGCAAGATCAACGGCATTACGCTTCTGGTAATCATCTAGATAGCTGTCTTTTGCCCATGCGTTGAATGCGCCAAGTGCAGGACCTGCCCATACTTGGTAATCCATCTCACGGCCTTGTTCACCTGTGTTTGACCAACGACTTGAAAGACCCAAGTACCAACGGAAAATCAACGCCATTTTACGTTTCGGGTTACCTTCAGCACGCTCGATCTGTTTAGGATCGCGCTCGTTAAAGTGCGCCACAGTCCCCGCCCAAATGTCATCCAGTGTTGAACGGAATACTTGCTTCTCAAGCTTCAGACGCTCTTCTACTGGAATCGCTTCAATTGAGTCGTAGCGAGTGTAAAGTTCATACAACTTGTTCGCACGCATTGGGAATAAAGTGCCGCGCTTAACCACTTGCAGTTTCACGCCCATTTCGAACATGTCTGCTGCCGGAGCCATAGTCACGTCAGCCATTTCAGTTGTCGAAAGCAGCTTACGTGTGTGTTCGCTCGCGCCAGCCTCAACACACGCTTGGTTGATTGAACCGGTAACAATGTAAGCAGCACCCATGTTAAACGTCGCTAGAGCCGCATCAGGCGTGCCTACGCCACCACCACAACCGACACGTAGCGGAGTTTTGAATTGGTACTGTGCTTGGGTTTGTTCTTTCAGTGCAAGAATCGTTGGCAGCAGGGTAACCAGTGGACGGTTATCGGTATGACCACCAGAATCGGCTTCTGCGGTAATGTCATCAGCCATAGGAACCAGCTGTGCCAGTTCCATCTGTTCTGCTGTGATTCGACCTTCATCAACCAAAGCTTGCAGCATTTTAACTGGAGCTGGTTGCATGAACTTACTTGCAACTTCAGTACGGCTTACCTTAGCAATAACCTTGTTGCCAATCTGAATCTCACCTTGTGCATCGCGGCTAAGGCCCGCGGCACGGTAGTGAACGATCTGCGGTGTTAGGCCTAAGAAGGCAGAAGCCTCAACCGTTTTCACTTTGTGTTTCAAAAATAGCTCTACACTGCCGCGCTCTAGAGCGGGTTCGCTTGGGCTGTGAATCAGGTTAAACGCATAAGGACCGTTTGGCAGTGCTGCTTGAATACGGTTGATCGCTTGCTCAACGCGAGACGGGATTAAGCCCGCCGCGCCAAATGAACAAAGAATGCCAGCTTGGCCAAGCGCAATCACTAACTCTTCAGATGAAATGCCGTTTGCCATTGCGCCCGCATAGTAAGCGTATTTCACGCCGTGACAGCGACGAAAATCTTCGTCGCCTAGGCTTTGTGTACCAAGTGCAGGAGCAAAGGCGCTAACAGGTTGGCTGTTCGCTGAGCTTGCTGAATCGCCCGATGCAATCTCTGCTTGTTGGCTAACACCTAACCCTTTTTCTGGGTGGTTCACGACGTAACAAGCAAGGCTTAAGTCTTTCAATATTGTCGACATTGCTGCGTTATCAAAGCGAGTTGTGCTCTCTCCGATCTGCCAAGGCCACGGAGATAGCTTTTCGTTATTGATTGTAGTTTGAGTTGTCATACTAAATTCTTTCCTAGTTCTCTGTCAGGCTTATGCTTCTTCGATACAAATCGCGATGTCTTTCACTTCGTAAATACGTAGACCATCTTTGCTCAGGTTTGCGTCGCCAACGATGATGCGTTTGCCGTCTTCGTCTTTGATTGCAGTGATGTGTACATCCAGTGACATCTGTTTGTTCAGAGGGTTAATCTGACCACGGTATTTCCATTTCACTTCAGATTGGATTTGACCAAACTTAGGATTGCGGAAGCCAGCACCAAGATCTTTATTTAGCGCATAGGTTTGCATCAGTTCGATGATCGCTTCGACACCTAGAGAACCTGGCATTACCGGATCTTGATGGAAGTGGAACTGGAAGAACCAATCGCTTGGGTCAATCGTACGCTCAGCGTATAGGTAACCCAGACCGTCTTTACCACCATCGCTGGTGATCTGCACCGTATCGATAAAGTTCAAGCGACCGCCAGCCAGTTGGTAGTGCTCTTGCACTTCACCAGTAGCAGAAACAGGTGCATTGAAGTAACGAGTCGTTTTGTCTAGTAGGTTGATGTTTACATCCGGCGTGCGGTTGTTATCAACATGCCAAGGGTGAGTCACTTTACCGTTGTCCAAACCAAGCTGGTCTTTCAGTGCTGCGCCCTTGAAGTAACCGAATACCGCTGTACCTTGGTAGAACGGCACGCCGTCAGTGCTCAGTTCGAAGCTGAAGCTCTGAACGATGTTGGTGCCCATCATTACTGTTGAAAGCAGACGAGAATCGTTGGTGATCGTTTTGCCGCGCAAGTCGACGTTACGCAACATTTTGCCGCTGCCATCTAGGTTGCGGAAAAACAGTTCTTCACCTGGGAAACCCAGTGTTGTTCCCATGTAGCCAGAGATGAAGCCGTTTGGCTGCAGTGAAATCTCCATCAATACCGAGTAAGGCATTAGGGTCTGGTGGCTGTTTTCATCAAAGTACCATGCATTTTCTGGCACTTCGTACTCTGCGATACACGATGAAGGCTTCTTGAAGTCGCCACGCTTACCGTCGATCTCAACCACACGAGTGGTTAGCTGCAAGTCGCCACACGGAGTACGTGGTGGAATCATTCCACGGTAGATAGAGAAATCAGGACCGAAACACTTCTCGATATCGCCAGTCGCGAATTCGAACATGTGGTAAGGCGTGAATGGAACCGTATCGGGTGTGCGGTTCGGGTAATCAGGCGTTGCCGGAGCTTCAACGTGTTGAAGAGGAACCACACCTTTGTTTGGTGCAGTTTCTAGGTCTTCAATTTGAGCCATCAATGGCGCATTCGCTGAAGCCTGTTGGTTCACTGCTGGTGTATGGCCCAAGCTTTTATGGTCCAAGCTTTCGATAACAGGGGTCGCGACAGCTGATTCTAAAGAAGGCAGATAACGAGTACATTCGTCGTCTTCTTTGATCATCACACCCAAGTTTTGGAAATCAACAATCACTTTGCCATTCAGCAAAATATCGATGTTAGCTTTCGCGTATGGGCGAGGGCTTAGACCAATCTCAGTCATTTCCATGCGGTAAGTCAGTTCTGCCGATTGTGGTAGAACTTGACCACGGCAACGTACTTGTTGAGGCGCATTTTCAAGCGGTTGGAAACGACCATTTTGAACAAGCGTGTGCATGCCAAGGTGCATCATGAAGAACTGAAGCAGTTGACCACAACCTTCTGCCATCAAAGAACCAGCCATTACCGAGTCATCTTTGAAGTGACAAGGGAAGTACCAATGCTCAGGCTCTAGCTGCTTATGACCTTCAATCAGACCAAGTCCCCATGTGCCACCTTGTGGTTCAACACGACTAACCTTTTCGATCATCATGAACTTCTCTGAGCTGAAGCATAAAGAAGGCTGGTGGCTATTGGATTGGTGAGTTGGACCAAAACATTCTGCAATGTTGGCAGTCAGTAGATGACGCAATTCTTGGTGGTTAAACTGAGTTTTAGGGCAGTGCAACATAGGATCGAAGCGTTGCTTAGTTGCAAGCTTACGAGCCTTGATTTCATCTTCAGTGTGAATCACACCCTTGCCATCTGCCAACTCTTCATCGGTGAAGAAGCCCGCACAGCCGTTATCCATTTTCAGGATCATCTTGTCGCCAACGAAACATTCGTACGAGAAGAAGAACAGCAGCGTGTCGCCATTGCGAGCAAAGTTGTTGATTGAGATGTCGTAACGCAGTGTATCGCCACCACGAGGCAAGTCGCCAAGGAAGGTCAGCGTGCAATCAAGCAGGCGATAAACACGCTCACCTTTGTTTTCGAAATCAATACCTAAGTAGCTGATTAGCATTAGGTCACACTGACCAGATTCAACTGCAACAGCCCAAGGGATCTGACCATCAACAAGATACGGCGCATCAACTGGGATGTCGTATTCTGTGGTCATTGTGCTTGGCTTGTACTCGTTAACGGTCGCGTTTAGCTTGGTTACACGAGATACCAGTAGGTAGTCCGTGGTTGGCAAGCGAACGCGACGCGAGTAGCTATCGATGATCGCGTAATCAGGGCCAAATACGTTCGCAATATCGCCTTCAGCGTATTCAACCAGATCATCGTAATCCCAGATACATGGCTTACGGATAGGTTTTACTGGTGCTGGCGTCGCAAGTACGTTGACTGGCGTTGACGAAACCTGAGCCGGTTGAGCTTGAACAGGCTGACCAGTCGTTTGTTGACTATTTGTTTGTTGGCTGGTCGTTTGTTGAATCAGGGCATTGCTATCTAAACCAGATGTCACTGCGTTTAGCTGTGCTTTTAATAACGCATCAGCCATCTGCATGCCTTGGGCACGTGTGTGCAGGAATGCTTTGTGTACCTGTTGAGCCGCTTGCTGGTTTTGAGCAAAAGCTTGGTTTTGGCTTAGATTTTGCGGCTGCTGTGAAGCTGCGTCGATTTGAGACGCGCCATTTTTAGCGGATAGGACATGAGTCATATTGCTGTGGTTACCTGTTAGCTGACTGTGGCGCGTTGGCGCCAGAGTAGGGGATACTGATGTAGGAGTTTCGATGACTGGCTCTACCGCGTTCTGCGCTAATGCTTTCTTCTCTAACTCTTTTTGCGCAAGTGCTGCTTGAATGCTTGCTGTCGTTGGAATAGACGCCACTCTTGCTGCTTGTTTGCCAGAAGCTTTCTGTTGAATCGTTGCTAAGTTAGTCACTGGGGTTTGGGCAATATGTTGATAGATATCGCGACCACCTAATGTCACTTGCTTAACTAATTGACGTTTAGCATCACTCGCCAGTTCATTACTTAAACGAACCGATAGTGACTGAGATTCAACACTCGATTGGCTTAGTAGTAGCTGTGAACATTGTCCTTCGCTGATGTTGGCAACAATCACGCTCTTAGAACTGACATTCGGATTCAGAGGTGCAAGGTTCAGGTTGAGCAGACCGTGTAACAGGCTTGCCATCCCAGAAGCTGCAGAGCAGTGCCCAACACGTAGACTCGCTTGAGTCGTCCTTGTGCTCGCTAAACTTAGAGACGAAGACTGATATGACGAAGACTCTGGTGCATGGTTAAGCTCAAGCAGAGAAACATCGTTCGAGCTCAGACCGACTTGAGTCAGTAACTCATCAGCCACGGCGTTGTTATTCTCGCTTGAGCCAAAGGCCAATGCGTTGATGCTGCCGTAAGCCGTATCTTGGTTGCTCGCTATTCGACTCTCTTCAACAAGAACAATCGCACCTGCGCCTTCTCCCACATTCCAACTGCCGTCTTGCGTTTGTCCGAATTTTGGAGCAAGTGACACTGGGCTCATGCTGTTCTTCAGAATTACATGCTCTGCACTGCCGCTTAGGTCTACGGCTGCAATTACGACTGCATCCATCGATTCTTGCGACATTAGGTTTTGCGCGACATCGATACAACGAGCAACCGACTGTTCAGCGGCTGAAATCGTAAAGGCAGGGCCGTTAAAGTCCCACAACGAAGAGATGCGCGAAGCCATGATGTTGCCGATGAAACTGGTGTATTGGTTCAGCTTGGCTGCGTCCATCACACTGTCCATCGCGATGGTTTCTAGCGCTTGGTATTCATCTTGTGTCAGCTCAATCCCCATGTTGGTAAAGCTGTCAGCCAATTGGCTATGCAGGTTTACGCGTCCACGGAATTGGTGCATCTCAAGCTCTGTTTCCATCGCAACGAGTACTGCAACTTTTTGGCCTGCTACAAGCTTGGCGTCTTTGATCGCTTCGTCTGCAACTTTCATCAGTAGCAACTGCTGAGAGATCAAACGGTCATCTTCATTAGGCGGCACTTTGAAGCGTAGGAAATCGAGATCGAATTGATCGATGTACGCGCCATTTGGAATACCGTGTAAACCAAACTGATTCAGTAGTTCTGGATGTTGGTCTAAGCCTTTCCAGCGCTTCTTAGGCAAGGCAATGAAAGCATCGTTGTTGGTCTCAATCGCAGTGCTTAGCGCGTTGATGCTCTGCAGAGAACCAAAGTGAGACGCTAGACCAGTAATGCTTAAATTAGATGGTTGTAGGCTTGGAGACGCTGACTCTTGAGTCGGGTTTACATGACTGGTGTCTGAATACGCTTCAAGCAGTAAGTGAGCGTTACAGCCACCGAAACCAAAGACAGAAACACCCGCACAGCGCTCTGAGTTGCCCGCTTTACTTGGCCAAGATTGAACCTGCGTTGGCAGAGTCTGTGAGCCAAATAAACCTTCTGGCGACGATAGTGGCTTATCCAAGTTAATACTTGGCGGAAGCACACCTTCTTTCATCGCAAAGATCATTTTCATGATCCCTGGCATACCCGCCGCAGTCAGCAAGTGACCGAGGTTGGACTTAGCAGAGCCAATCAATGGCGGGTTCGAACCATTCAATTTGTCAGCAAAGAAACGCTCCATTGAGGTTAACTCAACCTTGTCACCTAATGGTGTACCGGTTGCGTGACACTCAATCACTTCAATGCTGTCTGGTGATAAGTTCGAAGCCTCGTAAGCGCGTTCAAAGGCTTGGACTTGTCCTTTGCTGTTTGGGCTTAATACGAACTGGCCTCGGCCATCGTTCGACAAGCCAATACCGCTGACGACTGCGTAAATATTGTCGCCATCACGCTCTGCATCAGCTAAGCGTTTTAGGACTAAAACCCCCGCACCTTCGCCAGCAAACAGACCTTTACTGTTGCTATCAAACGGAACCGACACACCGTGATCAGGGTAAGCGTGGAAGATCGAAAAACCCATATTGATAAAGAATGGGTCAGCACCGGATACCGCGCCTGCCAACATCATGTCGGCTTTGCCTGTATTCAAGTAATCACACGCTAACTTCAATGAATACACAGAGCTTGCACATGCGGCATCTAGACTCAGTTGTACGTTACCTAAACCCAATGCATCAGCCACTAACTTAGAGGCGTTGTGTGCCGCTGCACCATTGATAGGGTTGAGGTCTTGCGCGGTTTCATTGGTTGGTAGCAATGAAAATTGGTCATTAGCTAATTTATCTTTAAATGCTTTCTCGACCACCGAGTGATAAATCGGTAGAAACAGGTCGTTTGAACGTGTGGTTGGGAACGAAAGGGCACCCATGATCACGCCTGTGCGCTCTAAAACATCGGCATTCAGATCAATGCCAGCGTCGACTAACGCCTTACGACTGGTATCCAAAGCCCATAGGAAACTTTGGTCAACACCGTTGAACGATTCTGCTGTTAAGCGGTAGCCATTGCTATCGAAATTGAAGTTTTCGATGTAACCGCCTTTGTCACAGTAAAAGCGGTCTGACTCACCTTGCACGCCCTGATAGTTTTCAGGTTTAGCTCCTAACTTTTCAGCGCTTAATGTGGTTCGAGAATCTTTTTTATCCAGCAAGTTTTGCCAAAAGTCTTTTGGCGTATCAGCTTCTGGGTATTGGTTTGCAATACCAACAATCGCGATCTTATTGCACTTTACTTGTTGTTTGTTCTGAGCCTGATACTGGTTCGATTGAGAACTCATACTAGCTCTCCTTGATGATTCACTGCGCTGCCTTGAGACACACCACTTAATTGCTTAGCGGTGGTGATCTGTTGTTTTAGCCCTTGAATAAGTGGCTCGACAGACAGTGGAATTTGATGAGTAATGAGCTGACCAATGCATTTGATGAGCGTGACAACATCGTCACCGCCTTTGGCATTGGAAGCGATTGTGCAGTACTGGTCTGCTACGTTGTCGCTACGATTGATCTTGTCGATCAATGTGCTGGTTTGACGATCGGCACCTACTTCGACAAACAGACGAGCACCTTGTTGACGCGCACTCTGGATCAACGCGGTGAAATCCAGCGTTGAACAGAAAGTGTCGGCAATCGAAAGGGCGATGCTGTCACTGTCGATATTGATTGGTGCGCCAGTCGGTAGACCTGCTGCGCTGATAAAGCGGATATGCTTTGGCAACTCGTCGAACAGTGGTTGTGTGTAAAAATCGCGTACTTGGCTATGCTGGCTTAGTGCTGGTGTGGTGTGCATTGCAGTAACACGGTTAGCGGCAATGCCACGTTTACCCAGTTTCTTGAGCAATGCACGACATGTGCTTTCACAACCTGCCAGTACGCAAGTGTCACCTTGGATGATAGCGAGGTAAGCGCGTGGGAATTCTGGTAACAGAGCCTCAATCGCTTGTGCATCACTGCGAACCACAAAGCTATTCCATTGGATGCTTTCGTCGCCGTTCAGCTGCCAATCTTGACGCACTGCGGTGAGTTCGCCAGAAATAGCCGTCGTGAAGATAGGACTGGTTTGAGTCATCTCAATCAGCGCATGTGGATTTTTCCAAACATTTAAGCTGGCCCACATGGAGGCTTCACCCTTGGAGTAACCCAAGGCGAAATCTGGTTGCACTTTGAATTCATCACATAGCAGTTGTGTTAACAGATAGCTGCTGCCTACACCTGCAATTGCCAACTCACTAAGAGACATTTCTTGCGAGTCTTCAGCGTAGGTTTTGTCAGCCTGCAACATTTCTTTCAAGTTACCTTCGCGCTCTAAACGAGCAAATAACTGTGGGAAATGCTGGTGAAACTCGCGCAACATGCCGGGATAAACTGTGCCAACACCTGGGTAAACAAATGCAACTCCACCTTTGCTTTGAGGCATCGGTGAGAAACAACTGCCCGCTGGCGTTTTGTATTGGCTATTTTCAGCCATTACTTTTGGCAACGCATTTTCTAGCGCTGTGATCTCTTGTATTGCAGCATCAATTGAAGCCGCTTGAATCACGATGTTCGCACTACGGCCAGCATTGTGCTGAATGCTTTGCAAGTGACTTAGGTTTGAATGCATCAAGGTAGCGATAGCAAGTTTGCTGTCTGCCGCTTCGTTAACGCATTTAAGCTCAGCTCTTAGTGAGGTCAACTGAGAAACCAATTCAGCTTGGTCATTGCCAGAAACCACAAACATCAAACGCTCGCTCGATAGCAAGGGTTTTGGTTCTTGCAAACCGGTCGCTTGAGTCAAGATCAGGCTGGTGGATTTTTGGCTATCGTCACTGAAAGTTAACGCAGTAACACGAGCTTTGTTCGGCTCAGTGAACCAGTAATGGTTAGGTAATGAACGGCTCGATATCGCATTAACCATATTCAACAATTCATCAAACTGCTGCGAAGCAGAAAGTGCAGAATATTGTTGTTGATGGCTTAAGTCTGAAGCTGGGCGGCGTGCAATTTCCAGAGCAAGCTGAACGCTATCTTCGGTAGCTGCATCTGCAAAACTCGCTAGATAAGCGTGTGGATGAATCTTGCTTTGAGCCGCGGTCAGCGCGCTCAACATCACCAATGATGGAGAGTGAGAATCCAAACAAAGCTTAACAGCACTATCTTGACTGACAGCTTCAATCGCTTGAGTAAGTGCTTGATTAAAATTGCCACCAACCACAACTGTCATCATCTCAGGAAGCGAAGATGATAAGTCGGCAGAAAGCTCAGCCGCGTTTGCTGGCTGAGCTAAAAGAGCGATGCGCAATGGCATCGCTTTATTAGTAGGAACAGTCACTATGACAATTGCTCCTTTTCTGCGTTCTTATTAGACTCTTTCTTCGAACCTGTTGAGCTAGACTTCGGCAAAAATGCGTCGTTTAAGCTCTTGCTGATGGTGACTTTTGCACCTTTCATTACCGCACTTAAACGACCATCTTGGTGGTAAAGCGAGATATCAGCTTGCAGAGAACGAGCCGTGCTTTTTATCACGCTCAGCTCTAGCCAACCTTGGTCACCGTTGTGCATCGGTGCGTAACAAACAAACTCACCGATTGCAGACGGTAGGCTTGCCGCGCCGTACTTCAATCGAGCCCATACCAGCATGGCTTGCAACAGATAATCTTCGGCAAATGGTTGGCTATCGCCAAAGCCTTGCTTAGGAATAAATGATCCGCAGTCGCTGTTTTCAATCTGAGGCAACTGGCATTGAGCCAATAAGCCTAAGTCGTCAAAGCGTTCAACTGAGGTAATACCTTGCAATCTTGGTCCATGAAACAGAGTGCCGTCACTGTATAGAGCTTGTGCCGTTGTTACTGGTGTTGAAGAGTTAGCTTCAAAGCGTTTTGTCGACGCTTGTTGAACATCTTCAGACACTTGCACAGAGGCAACTAGCAACTGAGCTTGATACTGTGGTCGCCCTTGGCAGCTGATTACTGCTTTTAGCTGATCTTTTGATTTAGCGTCTGAAGACAAGACAAGCGTTAGCTCTTGCACTTCATCAGTATCAAAAATCACACCCTTAAGCAGTTTATAGTTGTGAACGCTAACGTTCACCCCTAACAGTTGCTCTGCTATCTCACGCATCCATTGGATAGCACACACTGTCGGTAACACTGGGTTACCGGCAATGCAGTGATCTTGAATGAAAGGTAATGCCTTCGGATCAAGATGACGTGTCACAGTGATGCTTGTATTCAGCGGACTCTTTGCAAGATGCACAGACTCCGCATTAAGCTTTTTTACAGCAGCTTCCTTGTTGTCAGAACCTTGCATGCTCGTGCCAACCAGCAATTGAATTCCAGTTTCGTTCAGTAGCTGAGAACTAAACAGCTCTGCACCTGCTTGAAGAGGAATTACGTACACACCGCGCTCTGTAAACATACGTTTTAGTGCAGCGTTTACCATGCCACCGTCCCACGGTCCCCAGTTGAAGCTCATCACTTTCGCTTGAGGGTTACGAGCAGACAATTGCAGAGCCGCTTTGTTTAGGATTTCGTTAGACATCGAGTAATCGCTTTGGCCTGTGTTTCCGTAGAAACCTGCCGCTGAAGAGAACATCGCAATCAGTTTTAGCTTGCTGCTATCAAGACCGCCAAGAACTGCTTCTAGTCCGCCCACTTTCGTGCCGTAAACCATGTTCAGTTCATCAAGCGTTTTATCTTGAATGTGCTTGTCAGCAAGTACGCCTGCACCGTGGATAAGACCTGTGATGCCTTCGAAATTCGCCAGCGTTTTCGCTACTGACTCATGGTTCGACACATCTAGGCTTAGGTATTCAGCGCTCGCACCAATCTCGTTGAAAGCGGCAAGTGCTGCGTTGATTTCAAGGCTGCTCAATACCGGTTTTAGCAAGGCATCAACTTTCTTTGGCGTTGGTTTGTCACCTGTTGCTTGTAGGTGAGCAATAGCCGCTGGTTTTAGCTCTTTCTCTTGCTTGCCTTGTGCCCATTGAGGTAGCTCTTGTGATGTAATGTGTTTGCTACGACCTGCAAGAATGAAGTGAGACTTACATTGCTTAGCAAGCGTTAGTGCACATTCAAACGTTACGCCTTTAGCGCCACCCGTCACGAGAACTTTGTCGCTCTTGGTGAGTTGAGCGCCTGTGTTTTTGGTTTGTGCAGCACCTGGTGTTGCTGCAATCAGTGTTGCACGACCAGATTCACCGTTTTCCGCATGGCTAAGGCCGATTTCAACCGTGTTGGTATCGATATCGAACAGTTCGCCTGTGATTGCTTCAGCAAGATGACGAGCATCAATCGAAGCGTCAGCATCCAATGCGCGGCAGAACACGTTTGACCATTCATGGCTCAGTGTCTTAGTTAGACCAGATAGAGCCGCTTGGTTAAGTTCTGCGTTCGCTAATTGCTTAGTATCTAGGTAACCAAAGCCACCATCGATACGGCTCAGTGTGAAGAACACGCTACGACCAGAAACGGCATTCAGCTGACCATTTAGGTGCTTGGCGAATAAGAACGCTGTCGTCAGTGAAGCTCTTGAGTCTGCATTCAAGTTAACCGCTTGCTCGTTGCTTTGCTTGGCATCAACGATAGCTTGTAAATGAATGAAGCCAGCAATCACTTTGTTCGACGTTTTAAGGTCTGCTTCGATGTCGTTAATAACTGCAGTCACACCAGCATCATCGACGCTGTTGAGCGTGTAGCTTGCAATTTCACTGTTTAAAGGTGACGCGGCAGAAAGAGCACTACGCACTACAGCAACTTGAATGCCGTTAGCGGTCAACTTTTCTGCTAGAACACCAGCGTTGTGACCATCATCTGTGATCACGACACAAGCGTCTTTTGAGAAACAATCGACGAGTTTATCTGCCGCTGGTAGCTTTTTTAGCGCTACCTCATTGTGTGGAGGAAGTTCCGCTGTCGCTGTTTCTGCTTTAGCAGTCGCTACAGGTGCAGCTGCGGATAGCTTGCTTTGCATGTAGGTAACGATTTCACCAAGCGTACGACACTCAGCTAAGTCTTCAGGGTTTAGCTCTGGCAGCGTTGGAAGCTGGTCTTGAACCGTACCTAGAATCTCAACACGTTTGATTGAGTCGATACCAAGGTCTGCTTCCATGTCCATCGCTAGGTCGAGCATTTCTGCTGGGTAGCCAGTTTTATCGGCAACCACTTCCATCATGGTTGATTGAACATGAGCAGGGTTTAGGTCGTTGCTTGCGCTTTCTACAGCGGCTGTAGCTGCTACTGTCGCAGTTGCTGCGTTAGGAGCTTCATTAGCGCCTAGTTTGCTGTTCATGTAGTCAACGATTTCGCCAAGAGTACGACACTCAGCTAGATCTTCAGGGTTCAGCTCTGGCAATGTTGGCAGCTGGTCTTGAACCGTTCCAAGGATCTCAACACGTTTGATTGAGTCGATGCCAAGGTCTGCTTCCATGTCCATTGCTAGGTCTAGCATCTCTGTTGGGTAGCCCGTTTTATCCGCGACTACGCTCAACATTGTGCTTTGAACTTGTTCTGCGTTTAAACCGTTTGATACTGCTTGTACTGGTGCAGATGCTTGAGTTGCTACTGGAGCAGACACCGGAAGCTTACTGTTCATGCTTTTAGTATTCATGTAAGCAACTATCTCGCCTAGAGTGCGACACTCTGCGAGGTCTTCAGGGTTTAGCTCTGGAAGAGTCGGTAGTTCGTCTTGAACCGTACCTAGAATTTCAACACGCTTGATTGAGTCGATACCAAGGTCAGCTTCCATGTCCATTGCTAGGTCTAGCATTTCAGTTGGGTAGCCCGTCTTCTCTGCTACCACTTCTAACATGGTTTTCTGAACTACAGCTGCATCTAAACCGCTAGCTGCTTGAACTGAAGTTGCTGCAGTTTGAGCGATTACTGGTGCCGAAGTTGGAAGCTTGCTGTTCATGTAAGCAACGATTTCGCCAAGAGTACGACACTCAGCTAAGTCTTCAGGGTTTAGCTCTGGAAGAGTAGGCAGTTCATCTTGAACCGTACCAAGAATCTCAACACGCTTGATTGAGTCGATGCCAAGGTCTGCTTCCATATCCATTTCTAGATCAAGCATTTCCGTTGGGTAACCTGTCTTCTCAGCAACAACTTCTAGCATGGTTTGTTGAACGACTTTCGCATCAAGACCGTTAGCGGCTTGAACAGGAGCAGTTGCGCTTGGCTGTGCGGCAACAGGCGCTGATGCTGGCATCTTGCTGTTCATGCTTTTACTGTTCATGTACTCGACGATTTCGCCAAGAGTACGACACTCAGCTAAATCTTCAGGGTTCAGCTCAGGTAGGTTTGGCATTTCGTCTTGAACGGTACCAAGGATCTCTACGCGCTTGATTGAGTCGATACCAAGGTCTGCTTCCATGTCCATTTCTAGATCAAGCATTTCCGTTGGGTAACCCGTTTTCTCAGCGACCACTTCTAGCATCACTTTTTCAGCATCTGCTGATTGTACTGCTACTGGTGCAGCTACAGGAGCTGGTTGTGCTTTAACTGGTACAGGTTGGGCTGCAACAGGCGCTGCCGCTTGAGCCGCTACTTGCGGTGCAGGAGCTTTCTGAGCTACCGCATTTTGAACAGGTGCTGCTTGTACAGAAGTCGATTGTACTTGAGCTACAGGCTGTTGAACGATAGTTGTTGGAGTCGCTTGAATCGCAGGCTGAGCATTTACAGAAGCAACGAAGGTTGGTTGTGCCGTTTGTACTGAACCTTGCGTCAGCATATTAAGTGCTGAGTTGTTGCTGTGTGCTTGCATCTCTAGGTAATGAGCGTGAGCTTTTAGCGTTTCAGCTTGGTGCTGGTGGAACATTTCCATAGAACGTTGCAGGTTCTCAGGAATTGCTACGCCTGCCGTTGCCATTTTCGCTTGCTCAGACATTAAGGTGTTGAATGTGTCACCGTATTGCTGAGGAATCGCCAAGAATTGCTGATGTACTTCTGCTGCTTGTTGTTGAGCATTGAAGAACGACTGCAATGAAGACTCATCTACCGTTACTTGAGCTGTTGGCTGACTAGTCGCTGGGGCTGTTTGAACCACTTGAGGCTGCTGAGCTGTTGTTGCTACTTGTGCGCTTGGTGCTGGAGCAGTTGACAGTTGTACATTTGAAGCTTGAGGAACAGCCACAGGTACTTCAACGATTTCTGTTTTAATCACTTCTTTTTCCACGATTTTCTCGACTTCAACTTTCACTTCAACAATCTCAGTCTTTTCGGTGACGTTGCCCGAAGCCAATGATTGATCCATTTTCTTACGAGTAGCAGGGCTGATGTAGTTGGTTGCGTTCAGCTTGATGTTCATTGGTGATGCCTTTGCAGGTTCAGCAATGTCAGCTTGGTAAGGGTCAATGTTGTCTAATGAAACACCTGCCACACACAGTTGAACCGCAGCTAAACGAAGCTGTTGGTCACTGTCGCCTTTAGGGCTTGGGTTGATGCTTATTGCGTAAAGCTCTTCGTTCTTATCAGCCAATGTTTTCTCAACCAGCTTTTGAAGAATGTTCTTCGGACCGAACTCAACGAATACACGCGCACCGGCTTCATACATCGCTTCAATTTGCTCGCTGAAACGAACCGATTGCAGCATGTGCTGTTTGAATGCTTTCTTAATCGCTTTAGCGTCTTTACTGTGCAGTTTGCCCGTTGCGTTCGAGTAAAGCGGCAGCGTTGGAGCGCTGAATGAAGCTTTGTCAATTGCAGCAGCAAATGGTTTTTGAGCGTGAGCAACAAGTGGAGTGTGGAACGCGCCAGATACAGGCAGAGCGATTGCTTTGAAGCCTTGTTCTGTCAGCGCTTGTGCTGCTTGTTGAACCGTCGCAGTTGGGCCAGCAATAACCAGTTGAGTCGGAGCGTTGTAGTTGGCAATGCTCACGCCTTCGAATTGGCTGATGCAGCTTTCAACGGTTGGAAGTTTGTCTGCGTCTAAGATGACCGCAAACATAGTACCGCTGTCGCCTTGTTCAGGTGTCGCAGCCATCGCATCGCCACGAGCGAAAGCTAGCTGGTAGTAATCGTCTTGCGAGATAACACCCGATGCACATAGTGCGCTTAGCTCACCAAAGCTGTGTCCTGCGACCATGTCTGCTCTGAAGCCAGCTTGAGTCATGATGTCGAACTGACCCATAGACACAGTACCAATCGCACTTTGCGCATTGGCCGTGTTGGTTAACACCGCTTCTTGAGCTTTGGTTGCTTCTGGTGTGAAAGTTGGAATTGGGAACAGAATTTGCGACAGAGCCGTTTTCTTGTGCTGACCAAATACTTGATCCGCTTGAGCAAGCTGTTGACGCATCTCTGGGTAGTGACACGCAAGCTCGCGCCCCATGTTTAGGTATTGAGAACCTTGACCGGCAAATAGCGCTGCCACTTTACCTGCACCGTTTTCAGCAATCAGTGCTGACTCACGATAGCTAGTACCGTTTGGCATCTGCCAATGTGCTTTGGTTTGGCTCTCAAGCATAGAAACAGCCTGAGTCAATTGCGCTTGCAGGTCTGCTTGGTCAGTGACAACTAAACCAAGGCGAGCGTGCTTAGCGTCTACTTCGCGTAGAGCGTGCTGCTCAGCAAGCGCTTCCAGTTTGAACGCAGCGTCTGCAGCTTGAGTTGAAACTTGTTTTAGCTCATTGATCAATGCTTGACGAGATTCTGCGCTGAATAACAGAGTTTGCGGTACTTGGCGCTGACGGTATTTATCACCGCGAGCGTGCTCTGGCGTGTACTCTTCCAATACAACGTGGAAGTTAGTGCCACCAAAACCAAATGAGCTAATACCTGCACGGCGTGGTGTGCCGTCGACACGTTTCATCCAAGGACGCGTTTGTGTGTTTAGGTAGAACGGTGAGTTCTCGATATCCAGTTTAGGATTCGGAGCCGATACGTTAATGGTTGGCGGCAGTACTTTGTGGTGCAGTGCTAAGGCAGCTTTGATTAAACCTGCAGTACCCGCGGTTGATTTAGTGTGACCAATTTGAGATTTTACAGAGCCTAACGCAATGTGTTGCTTCTCTTCATTGTTCTCACTGAATACCGAGTTTAAGCCACCAAATTCAGCAACATCACCCGCTGCAGTACCTGTACCGTGCGCTTCTAAAAGGCCAAGCGTGTGCGGTGCGAACCCAGCATCATCGTAAGCGCGTTTTAGTGCTTTTGCTTGTCCTTCAGGGCGAGGCGCGTAGATACTCTTGAACTTACCGTCCGAAGAAGAACCGACACCTTTAATCACTGAGTAGATTCTGTCGCCGTCGCGCTCTGCATCTTCAAGACGCTTAAGAGCAACCATGCCGATGCCTTCACCAATCATCATGCCTTTTGAGTCGATGTCGAAAGGTTGAATGGTTTCATTGGTGGTAAACGCAGGTGTTTTAGAGAAGCTCATGTACATGGTTGGTGAGTTATCAGTACACACACCACCTGTGATCATCATTTCACTGCGGCCTTCAACCAGCTCACTTAGAGCCATACGCATTGCGGCTAGAGAGCCTGCACACGCAGCATCTACTACACAGTTGATGCCACCAAGGTCAAAGCGGTTAGCAATACGACCTGAAATTACGTTACCCAATGAACCAGGGAATGAGTTCTCTTCCCAGTGGATGTATTGGTCTTGGAATTTTTTGATCAGCATTTCGCTGTCGTCGTCGCTGATACCACTGCTCTTGAAGACTTTTTTCAAAACAGGGTATTGAAGACGAGCATTTAGGCTTTGAGCGATCTTTTGACCACCACCAACACCGAGCGTGATACCGATCTTATCGCGATCGTAGCCTTCAGGCAGCTTGGCATCTTCAAGTACTTCTTTTGCAACGATCAAAGAAAGCAGCTGTGAAGTATCAGTCAGTTCTAGGATATTTGGCGGAAGACCGAACTCCATAGGGTTGAAGTCTACTTCTGGGATGAAACCACCGCGCTTACAGTAAGACTTGTCTGGCGTAGTACGATCTGAATCGTAGTAATCTTCTGGACGCCAGTGCGTATCTGGTACTTCAGTAATCGCATCGATCTTTTCGCTGATAAGATCCCAAAATTTATTCAGGTAGCGAGAGTTTGCAAACATGCTCGCCATACCAACGATAGCGACAGGCATATCTTTAAGGCGTTTATTCAGTCGAGAATCGTCGACTGATTCCGGTGTATTTGTCTCGGGTTGGCTCATTATGAGTCTCCACTAGAAATCACAGAAAGTGATGTCGTGTTTTGAGGCTGCGCTTTTAAAGCTATAGAAAGAAAATCTGAAACAGACTTAGGGAAGCGCAGCTGAAAATTCAGGTTGCTGAGTGGCGGCAACCAGATAGAAATTAGTTTTTCGAAGTGCGTTGACTTACGAGAGTAGGGGAGGTGTTTCATGCGCGACGGTGGCATTCAAATGTTGAGGCGATGTCCATTAAAATCCTGTTCAAAGTCTGACTAAACGACAAGTCGGTATCCGCAAAGAAAACGTGTGAATTTGTTTAATGGTTGAGCAGGCTACCCGAGGTGAGTGGTCGATACAATGCTCCCAGAGGCCACTATGATCTGTTCAGACCAGATGAATTTGGCATGGTTTTAATTTTTGTATTTTTAATTTAATTAACTTATTGATAATTAACGGTTATGGGTTGTTTTCTAGTGTTTTTACTCTATATATTGACTTGGTGAGATCTATGTCATATTTTTGTAAGTAACATTTAATGGATGCCTCTTGTGTAAGGCTAAGTGTGATCTGTGTTTTAATTTGTTATTATTTGAAAAATTAGTTTTAAGTCCTCATGTGAAGGGGGTTTTCCTCCCGTATTCTCTAGGTTCCACTTAATTTATAGGTGAGTTAAATTTGTTCGATTGGGTTGTTCCAATCGTGTTTTGAAGAGTGATTTATAGAAGTGAGTTCGAGTTAAATGAAAACTCCCGTTGTTGATTTGTGGCTATGTTCTCTGAGTAATTTAAATGACCAGCCAAACAATGTATCGCAGCTCAAAAAGAGACTGACAGCCGATGAGATTGCCAAAGTTGAGCGTTATCGAATGCCCTCATCTCAGATTCAAGCTTTGTATGTACGAAATTATCTGAGAAAGGTGCTGTCTAGCTATTCTGATTTGATGCCTGAAGCGTGGCGCTTTGAATATGGTGAGAAAGGGAAGCCAAGATTAATTGAGAAACAACAAATAGAAACCGGCCTGAATTTCAATATCAGTCATAGCAAAGAACATTTGTTAATCGCAGTTTGTCATAGAGAAGGGAAGTCACTTCAATTAGGCGTCGATATCGAACATGCCAGAAGCTCGACCAATATCGACTCGATCATGAAGCACTACTTTTCAGATACGGAATTGACGGATTTACTTGAGCTCAGCAAAGAAGAACAAAGAGAGCGCTTTTTCGATCTGTGGGCGCTGAAGGAGTCGTATATCAAAGCGACGGGCAAGGGGCTAGCCACATCGTTGCGAAGCTTTTCGTTCGATTTCTCCAATCTGACGGAGCAAACATTGCCACTTCACGCTTCGGATTTTCAACCAAACTTGCAGGATGAAATTAGATTGCATGGTGAAATCAGCATATACAGTGGAGTTGGGTTGGATGTTACTGAGAAAACCGAGAGTTCTACAGATTGGCAATGTTGCTTGGGTCGATTAGATGACCAGTATCGTTTCGCCGTGACTCTTGGTGGTAATTTGTTACCGATGCAGATGATGCAGATAGAGATGAGAACCTTTTCGTCGTCTCACCTCTTTTAAGTGTATAGAACCAAGATAATACTAGGCTCCCGTCAGGATAATAGACCATAGGTTAGGGATCACGTTGACCTTTGAGGATGTCAAACAAATGAGTTTTGAGATAAGCATCTCAAATGAAATGCCTATCTTAAGCGGAGGGAGTTAATGTTTAGCGGACATTTCCTGTTGTAGTTTAGCAACCTGTTGCTGTAGAGATGTTACTTTTGTTTTCTCTTCCAAGTATTTGTCAAAAATCTTATCGACTTTCCCCTTTTGCTCTTTAGGGAACTCTGGCTTCAAACTGGCTGCTTGCTGAGCTATTGGTACTTCCAACTCAAATTCAAGTTGTTCCTTTGCTTGTTGGTCAGCATCATCCTGACTAGATAAGTATTCCTTAATTTCATCAACTGTTGTTTCGAAAGGGTGATCTGGTGGAAAACTATCTATCATAACCTCTAGCAAGCGAGTGATGTCTTGACATGTAGCTCCGACAGTAAAAGCACCTCCTGACAAAAATGAAAAGCCAGTCGCCCAGCCCCACGAGGAAACTGTTTGCGTTTGTTTCTGAAGTTGTGCTCTTTCAACTAGAAGATCTTCAGCTTGAATTTCAAGTACCGAAAACTGCTCTAACATCCGACTAAATACTTCTAAGGAAGGGGAAAGTTCACCCCTTTCATATCGACTCAACGTGTCTCTTGATACCTTCAACTCCTTAGCTAGTATTTCTTGACTCCAACCTAAATTCTTTCTGGCTGATTTTACTCTCAAACCAAAATTAGACTTAAACGATGCATTTTCTGTTGACATTGTAGGTAATCCGCCTATTATTTGTAGTTAATTAGTCGAATTAGTCTAATTTAATATTCGGAGTAAATAAACATGAAAATTTCATCTGCCCCTCTTTCTATCCAAAAATTCAATCTACTAAAGGGAGCGTTCATTGCCCAGGGCACATCTTTTTCGAAGTGGTGCCATAACAACAGCGTGACCCCTTCTAATGCTAGGGCTGCTCTAATTGGCTCTTGGGATGGCCCTAAAGCCAAAATGCTAAGAGCAAAGTTGATTCAAGAATCTGGAATTTCGACGGAAGATAATTAAAGGAAATAGAGTAATTAATTTATGAAAAATCTAAGAATGAAAAATGCCGCTTCTCGAATTATCACGGAATTATCCAACCTCAGCATTGTAGAGGCTGAAATGGTCGTAAAACATGTTGGTAAAGAACTATTTCGAAATTGGGTCATGCCTGAAGCTCCTACACGTCGGTTGTCTATTATCGAGTCTGATCGAGAAGTATATGAATTCCTCTTGTCCTTAGACTTAGAGTTTATGACGCAACGTGATGTTTTTGATGTGTGTGTAGATAAGTTCGGCGAAGAGCGAATGCCCAAAAAATCTTCTTTTAATCGTGGATTTAGAAAGTTACTTGCTCACAAACAACTGCGTGAGGAATAAACATGAAGAGTAAATTTCAGAGTTCTATAACAGGGTACAACCTGAAGCCAACACGACTAGCCCTTGATCTCCTTGCGTTTATGGTTTCTCAAGGCGTTGAAGGAACAAGCTTAAAGCAGTTAGGCGATCACACTGGCATTCCTAGAGCGAGTCTTCATCGTTATTTACAAGTTCTTGTCGATAGCGGATGGGTCGATACCGTTGGAGGGCAGAAGTCGATGTTATGGAAGCCTTCTAACCATTTCATCAAGTTAGCATTCAGCTACAGAAATGCTGTACGCGAGCAAGTAGAGGCCATTGGGTCTGAATTTAAAGATTTGACGGGTGAGGAGCTATAGATGTCAGATGAAATGAAAAAATTAGCAGTGGCGCAGCAAACATTGAGTGATGCTCAAGAGTTGAATGCTGCTGAAGCGTTAAACATGGCAACGTCAGCAGAGGCAAGCATTGATATTGGTATGTTTTTAGGCCGAGTTCAGATGGCACAGTCATTTGCAGTTTTCGCCGAGACCGTCAGTTTATCGACTCTTAAAGAGATGAAAGAAACGAAAAGGTATAGAGAATTAAAGGGTCGAACGATTAACCACCCTGCAAATACTTCCGATGGCGTCGAAAATGTAGTTGTTCTTAAAGGCACTTGGGATGAGTTTTGCCGATTATGTGGTACGTCAAAATCGAAGGTTGATGAGGACTTAATGAACCTTTCTCTATTTGGTGAAAAAGCCCTTCAATCAATGCAAACCCTAGGGGTGACAACCAAAGATTTACGCCGTCTTCGTAAGCTTCCCCAAGAAGAGCTAACGGCTATCGTAGAAGGTGAAGTTGTCAAAGTACAAGACCGAGATGAAGCCTTAGAAATCATTGAAGAGTTGTCTGCGAAACATCGTCAAGAAAAGCAAGCACTTCAAAATGAGGTCAATAGCTTGGCGCAAGAAAAGCAGTCTAATGAACGCTTACTTATTGATAAAGATAAGAAAATAAACAGTTTATCTAAAAAGTTAGATAAGCCTCTGTCACCTGCGCAGACTCGCCAGAAAGAAGAAGAGCTGAACAGCCAATTGTTAGAGCAATTGAATATTGCGGCACTTGCGGTAGATAGCGGTTTAGCGCGTCTTTTTGATGCAATTCAAACCATTCAAGACAATGACCACCCTATCGATATTGATCAAGCGTGTGAAGACACCCTCTTTCGAGTATTAGAGCGTTTTCTAAGCCTTTCTGGGGATATGGGTATCGCTGCTCATGTCATGACGCATTTAGAGCAATGGCATGAAGAGAGTGCTTTGCTGATGGATAGCGAGGGTTAATCCACTATGAATGCACTTGAGCTAGAGCGAGCACAATACCTCACGCGCTTAATGGCTGAGTTAGACAGTGCAGGACGTGGTGATAAAGGGACGATTGTTCAGCGTGCCACGGAGTATCTGTGTATCTCGAAAAACAAGCTGTATCAAGAGCTTGCTGATTTAGGCTGGGTATCAGGTCGCAAAAAACGCACTGACAGTGGTGAATTAGCGCTAACACGCTCTGAAACTGAATTGCTCGCTAACTTGATGCGTCAAAGCGAACGAGACAGTGGCAAGCGACTAATGACCATTCGTGATGCAATTGATATTGCACTGGCAAATAAGCACCTTACTAGGGATGTCTCAGAATCCACGGTCTTACGCGCCTTCAGTCGCTTTCGAGTTCACCCTAACCAATTGAATGTAATGGAAACCACAACGAGTCAACGTTCATTACACCCTAATCATGCGTGGCAATTCGATGTGTCTATTTGTGTGTTGTATTACCTCAAAGGTGGGAAAGGCTTGCGAGTCATGGCAGAGGACGAGTTCTACAAGAACAAGCCTAAAAATCTTGATCGTATCGTGAATGAACGTGTGCTGCGCTATCTCGCTACCGACCATTACAGCGGTGCTTTCTTCCTGCGCTACTACGTGGCACCAGGTGAAAACACAGAGACCATCACCAAGTTTTTATTTGAAGCCTTTTGTGAGCGTAGTACGAATGAATTGATGTATGGCGTGCCTAAGCTGCTTATCTGGGATGCAGGCTCAGCCAACATCGCGCACCAAACGCGCCATATGCTGGACATGCTTGAGGTCAAACACATCGCGCATACGCCTGGTCGCCCTTGGGCAAAAGGTCAGGTGGAATCAACTCACAACCTTGTCGAGTGTCGCTTTGAGAGTCGCCTTGCTTTTATCACGATAAACTCGATTGAAGAGTTAAATCAATACGCTATCAAGTGGTCTATTGGCTTCCAATCGTTGAAAGCGCATAGCCGACATAAGAGCAGTCGTTTTGGGTTGTGGCAGACCATACGGACGGAACACTTACGTTTAATCAATAACATAGAGTTGGTGAAAAGCATGATGCAGCAAACCAAACCAGAAGTAAGAAAGGTGCGTCCGAACGAGTTGAGTATCAGCTTTGCGCCGAAAGGCTATGCGTCATTGGATTATTCGTTAACGCATATCCCCCACATCATCGCAGGGGATGAAGTCAAAGTGTTTGTGAACCCATATAAAGCCCCCGCAATTCGAGTGATTAGCATGGACGAACAAGGGCGAGAGCACACGCATGAAGCATTGCCTATTGAACGTGATGCTGCTGGGTTTAACTTACAAGCCCCGATTATCGGTGAGCAGCACAAAGCCGTTCGAGAAACACAATCAGACATTAACCGTAAGCGACTTGATACCGCCGCATGGGGCACGGACAACCCACGAGCGATTAAGAAAGTTCGTAAAGGGCGTACGCCAGCCTTCGATGGTGCCATTAATCCAATGGCTGACATTGAGCAACAATCAACGCCGTCGTTCTTATCAAGAAAAGGCACCACCATGGCTATTGAGGGGCAAGCGTTAACGGAGCATAAAACAACGTTTATAGGGGCTTTAAATCGCCTTAAAAAAGCTCTCAACCCATCGAGAGAAGAATTGACAACCCTTAGGGCTGTATTGAAGCAAAAACACCCTCAGGGAGCCTCTGAGCGCGAATTACAGATATTTATTGAATTGTGGGAGCAAGAAGCCAATGAGCACACTCAGAACGCGGCTAGATGAGGCAGGGTTAACCATCCGCTCGTTAGCTGACTATTTAGCGATGAATTACAGCACGGTTTACAAGGCCGTTCGCCAAAATGAACCGCCAAAGCGACAAGCAGAAGAATTTAAACAGAAAGTGAATGCGTTTTTCGTATCACAAGGGCTAGAGGGTATAAGCGGTTGGTCATTGGGTGCCACCAATGACCAACCTAAACCCCAGCAAGAAGAAATCAATCAGGACATCGAACTGGAGAACCAAATGCTAACACAAGAAGCCATGAAACACTTCAAGCTATTCAGAAACCCGTTTATCAACGACATTCGCGCGGTTCGTGACATCTTCATGAACGAAGATACCCGTTACGTACTGGCAGCAATGAAAGACGTGTCGCGTAATCAGGGCATTCTAGCGGTTGTGGGCGACTCAGGCGCAGGGAAAAGCGTTCTACGCCGCCTATTGCTGGATGAATTGCACAATGACGGTGATATCTCTGTCATTCAGCCCAAAATCATTGATAAAACGCGTGCCACGGCAGCGGGTATCTGTGATGCCATCATTAACGATATCAGCAGCGAGACACCGAAACGCAGCATGGAAGCCAAAGCGCGACAGGTTGAACGCCTCTTAATGACCGCCTCTAAAGGTGGTCAACGACATGTACTTATCATTGAAGAAGCACACGACTTGACTATCCCAGTCATGAAGTACCTTAAGCGTTTCTGGGAGTTAGAGGACGGGTTCTCTAAACTCCTTGGGATTTTGCTTGTGGGTCAAACAGAGCTGTTTCACCGCCTTGACGAACGCCGCCATTATGAGCTTCGAGAGTTTATCCGCCGCTGTATGGTGGTCGAAGTCCCACCACTGGATCATGATATTGAAGCTTACCTAAGACATAAATTTGAACGTGCTGGCTGTGACTATAACAAGATCATGGACAGCAGCTCAGCTCCAGCCTTAAAAGAGCGCTTAAAGACTCGACGTACCCAATCAGGGAGCCTTGTGTACCCTCAGATTATCAACAACCTCATCACCAAAGCGATGAACCTTTGTGCTTCGTTAGGTGAAGACAAAGTGACTGACGACATCATTAAGGAGCTATAAGCATGAACATTCAAAATCAAGAAGGTGTAAGAGCAGTCTTGCTCACTGAGTGGAACGCTGTAGACCTTGAAGAGTATGCGTTCGGTAACATTGAACTCGTGACTCAACTCATCAATAAATGCGAAGACCTGCATGAAATTGATGCAAAAGACTTAGGCTACGCTTTGTCTGCGAGCCTAGAAATCATCAACGCAGTACGTCTGACTAAGGAGCAATAAGTATGGATACGCAATCAAACAAAACAAACGTTGATATAGACCTCAGTTGGACGCAGCTTCACCAATATTCAGACGAGCTGCTATTGGGAAGTCCTGCATCGATGATTGAGGATGGAACGGCAATACTGACGTTGTTACAGGATTACTTATTGCACGTTCATGCTGCAAATCAACTCCAACACACCCCCATTGAAGGGCTGACAGGCTGCTTGCAAGTCGCTGAAGGTCTGATTCGTATGGGAAATGAAATTCGATGCTATCAAGATCGTACGGGAGAGGTTCGAGATGAAAAAGCTACTTCTTAGCGCGGCTGAAAGCCACGAACTTGCTTGTCGTGTGTCCGCTTTAGGAGCTAAGCAAGTGCTTGAGCTTTTGCGCGAACTACAAAATCAAGCATTCGACCATGAAAATAAAACAAAGCAATTCACTAAAACAACTCATTAAATGTAACCTGTTAAGGATAAAACATGTCAATCCAAGAGCTAAAACTTAAATTATCTAAACTTCAAGAGCAAAGACAAGCCCTTGACCATGATCGCAGAAGTGCAAAACCAGACCAATTACGTGAACGTAAGCAAAAGCATACGCAGCTTGAACGTAATGTAACGGACGCTCAGAACGCACTAAACCAAGTCTTTTCAGAAGATGATGTAGCAGAAGCTAAATCGATGTTTGATAGAGCGACAGCGGAGCTAGAGGCTTGTGAGGTGGTCATTCGTAACCTTGAAACCTTTATTTCAAGTACAAGCGTACTTGATTTGAAAGTGCTGCAAGAAGAAATTGAAGACATCAAGCAACAAATTATCAATTCATTGCATGATGACATAGTAGGTCAGATAAAAGAGATCCCCGCAGAAACTATCGAGCTGCTTAAGGACTATGTGATCGTTTCTCAATCAGGGACAAGCTCACCAAAAGGAAGGTATGGTCTGGGAAGTGGCGTTACTCAGGTCTTCGGTGAACTTCGAAGTGATGATTTTCGTGCTTATCAGAAAACGTTCGAAGAGAAATTTGGATTCTCTCTAATTTAACTAAAAATTAAGTTTAAAAAAGCACGAGTTTAGGCTCGTGCTTTTTTGTATATTCACTTCCTCAGGTGCAATGCTCATCCCATTGCACGGGATTCAAAAAAATCTAATTATCTTGAAATTTAGCGATTATTATCTCGGCTCTGCACATTTAAGCTAGCTTGGTGAGGTGAAGTTAGCTCGACTCTCCAAGCATCGCTTTTAATACTTCAGCAGGCACGGGTTGCAGTTGCTTGTCTTTATCAAGACAGACCATTTCAATATCACCAATCACGGCAGGCTTAGTGGCATCTTTACGCCACACTTCTTGTCGCCATAGCGTTTTGTATTTGCCATCGAGTTCAAAAGAGGTTCGGATGTCGCAGATCTCAGCGAACTCAACCCCATCTTGAAAAGTCATGTTGGCTTTATAAACCGCAAAACCTAATCCATGTTCATTCCACAATGTTGCCAGTTTATCGCTACCCAATACATGTTCGCGTGCACGCTCAAAGTACTTTAGAAAATTAGGGTGATAAACCACACCAGAGTGATCGGTATCTTCATAGTAAATTTGTACTGGGTGATGGTAGATCTGACTCATTGGTATCAACTCTTGGTAAGTAGTGGGGCTGTAAATCTGACTAAGTTGTGCAGCACTCTACAGGATAGGTCGAAATTACTTCAAGGTATCATCGGCAATGTGGCTCTTGGTCAGACCTCATTCGGCCGTATCCATTAGTGATGCGTTGGTCAACTCCCACCCATTTACAAATATTCTATGTGTCATTTCCCACCCATTGATTTTTGCAGCGAGTTGGTGATTGCAGCAGGCAGATATCATGAAGCCTTATAGTTAAAGGGTTGTTAATGATTTGTGTCAATGTGGCGCGCTAATTGCTTTAGTGAAAGCACGCAGTTCCCATTGAAGGGCTGTTTTGTTTACTAAGGAGAATAATAATGTTTAAGCCTCTTACCCTGCTGTCTGTCTCTGCTCTGGCGCTCACAAGTTTTAATGCTGCTGCAAACTGTGAACCAGGTGAAATCGTGATTAAATTCAGTCATGTAACCAATACCGATAAGCACCCGAAAGGCATTGCCGCTTCTTTACTGGAAGAGCGAGTAAACACGGAAATGAATGGCAAAGCTTGTATGCAAGTTTTCCCTAACTCAACACTTTACGATGATAATAAGGTACTGGAAGCCCTGTTAAATGGTGATGTTCAAATGGCGGCGCCATCGTTGTCTAAATTTGAGAAGTTCACTAAGAAATACCGCATTTTTGACCTTCCTTTCCTATTTGAAGACGTAGAAGCCGTTGACCGTTTCCAAAACTCAGAATCTGGCGAAAAACTGAAGAATGCGATGAAGCGTCGTGGCCTTCAAGGTCTAGCGTTTTGGCACAATGGCATGAAACAGATGTCAGCAAACAAACCTCTTATCAATCCTGAAGACGCGGAAGGCTTGAAATTCCGTGTTCAAGCATCAGACGTATTGGTGGCTCAGTTTGAACAACTAGGCGCTAACCCACAGAAGATGTCTTTCAAAGAAGTTTATGGTGGCCTGCAAACTAAGGTTATCGATGGTCAAGAGAACACATGGTCAAACATCTACGGTAAGAAGTTCTTTGAAGTACAAGACGGCGTAACTGAAACCAATCACGGTATCTTGGATTACCTAGTGGTAACGTCAAACGACTTCTGGAAAGACCTACCTGAAGATGTACGTACACAGCTTGGCACTATCGTTCAAGAAGTCTCTGAAACACGTAATGCAGAATCTTCAAAAGTTAACCTAGCGAACAAAAATAACATCATCGAAGCCGGTGGTGAGGTTCGTACACTTACGCCTGAACAGCGTGAAGCATGGGTAGCTGCACTTCAACCAGTATGGAAGAAGTTTGAAAAAGACATCGGTTCAGACCTTATCGATGCAGCGTTAGCTTCAAACCAATAACACCGCTAAGGGAGTGGCGTGCATTTCGCCACTCCTTATTAAAATAACTATAAGCGGAGTCAATTATGGATAATCCTCAAATGGAACAACCAAATTCTAGCGAATCAGCACTGGAAACCTCTTTTTTTTCCAAAGTCGGAAGAGTTACAGATGTGATTGAAGAGTCATTAATCGCATTTTTCCTTGGCGCAATGACGCTACTTACTTTTGCCAATGTTGTATTCAGATACGCATTCAATGGCAATATCTTGTGGGCACTAGAGCTGACTGTGTTCATGTTCGCTTGGATGGTGTTAGTGGGCGCATCTTATGGCGTTAAAAAACACTTCCACATTGGCGTTGATGTGATCATCAACCTTGCCCCAGAAAAGCTACGTAAAGTGTATGCGTTAATCGCCGTCACAAGCTGCCTAGCATTCTCAATCTTACTTCTTATCGGTTCTTGGAATTACTGGTACCCGTTCGCGACTGAGCGCGCTTGGTATGAAACTGATGATATTCCAATGCCAGAGATGCTGCAGTTCCTTGCCGACTGGCTGAATGAAGGCGAGCGATACGAGAAACTGCCACGTTTTATTCCTTACATGGCACTGCCTATTGGTATGGCAATGCTGACGTTCCGTTTTGCCCAAGTTGCTTACCAAGTAGTCACAGGCAAGCTTGACCGTATGATTGCGGGGCATGAAGCCGAAGAAGAGCTGGATGCATTGAAAGCTGATGTGTTAGCGGGTTCTGATGAAGACGCGACAGCGGTATTGGATTCGACTAAGCAAAACAAGGCGAACGAGTCGGGTACAAAATCTAACGGTAAGGAAGATTAATCATGGCAATGTTATTTCTATTTTTAATGGTAATTGCTTTCATGTTGGTCGGTGTACCAATTGCGATTTCCCTCGGTTTATCAAGCGTCATATTCTTATTGATGCATTCAGATGCTTCTTTGGCATCCGTTGCACAAACGCTGTTTAATGCATTTGCAGGCCACTACACACTCTTAGCCATTCCTTTCTTTATCTTGGCCTCAAGTTTTATGTCTACCGGTGGTGTGGCGAAACGTATTATCCGTTTTGCTATCGCAATGGTAGGTTGGTTCCGCGGCGGTTTAGCAATGGCATCGGTTGTGGCGTGTATGATGTTCGCTGCACTGTCAGGTTCCTCACCGGCTACGGTAGTGGCAATCGGTAGTATTGTTATCGCAGGTATGATCAAAAACGGCTACACAAAAGAGTTCGCGGCAGGGGTTATCTGTAACGCGGGTACATTGGGTATCTTGATTCCACCATCTATCGTTATGGTGGTTTACGCTGCGGCGACGGATGTATCTGTCGGTCGTATGTTCTTAGGCGGCGTGATTCCTGGCCTGTTGGCGGGTGTGATGTTGATGATAGCTATCTACATTGCAGCACGTATTAAGAAAATTCCTGCACAGCCATTTGTGGGCTGGGGTGAGATGTTCGCGGCCGCGAAGGATGCGAGCTGGGGCTTGTTGCTGATTGTTATCATTTTAGGTGGTATCTACGGTGGTATCTTTACTCCGACAGAAGCGGCTGCTGTTGCAGCGGTTTATGCGTTCTTCATTGCCAACTTTATCTATAAAGATATGGGGCCGTTTGCGGACAAGAAAAATACAAAGCCTGCTTTGGTGAAAGTGTTCCAAACGTTTTTCCATAAAGACACCAAAGACACGCTCTATGATGCGGGTAAGCTGACCATCATGTTGTTGTTTATCATTGCCAATGCTCTGATTCTTAAGCATGTACTGACAGAAGAACGTATTCCTCAGATGATCACGGAATCTATGTTGTCTGCAGGTTTAGGTCCAATCACCTTCTTGATTGTGGTGAACGTTCTACTCTTGATTGGTGGGCAGTTCATGGAGCCATCAGGTTTGCTGATCATCGTTGCTCCGTTGGTATTCCCAATTGCAATTGCACTGGGCATCGACCCTATTCACCTAGGTATCATGATGGTTGTGAACATGGAGATAGGGATGATCACACCGCCTGTGGGGCTCAACTTGTTTGTGACCGCAGGGGTCGCGAAGATGTCGATGATGAACGTAGTAAAAGCCGCACTTCCATGGGTTGGCGTGATGTTCTTATTCCTGATTATCGTAACCTACGTACCTTGGGTATCAACATGGTTACCGACTACCTTGATGGGGCCGGAGATCATCACGAAATAGAGAGTGAAATCATAGCGAAGTGATGGGGAGGGCTAAACCTCCTCATCAATGATTTTTCCATATCGAGAGCCAGAATCAATCGGCTCATACAGCGCTCTTTTTGCCTCTAACTCTGGTGTGTCTAAGTTGACATGATTGTCAGTGTAAAAAATACCGTCAATTTCAAACGTATCGGTGATCGAGGGAACTTTTGTTTTCTCACCCATAATGACCTCCTTACCACCTTGGTTGCATAACATCCTGTTGTGAAATAAGTATAGGTGATCTTGCTCCCAAATTTAATTTAGTTTTCGCTCTGTCGGTATGACTCTTTAACTAGTTGGTGTTTTTGCATTTTATCGTAGAGGGTTTTTCGTGGAAGTTGCAGTCTATCCATAGTCTCTTTTATGCTACCATTACACTCAATAAGCGCTTGTTTTAACGTGTTTTTCTCAAAGTCAGACACCAGTTCTGCCAAAGACAGTTCTTGAGTGACTTGATTGGTGTTGTCTGATAAGTGAGAAAGCTTACCTAAAAGTACAAACCGCTCAGCTGTATTACGTAATTCTCGTACATTTCCCGGCCAATCATGGGCTAAAAGCGCGTGCAGCTCCTTTTGTGGAAGTGCTGGTGCTGTCTTGCCATAACGTGCAGCAGCGACCAGTAAGAAGTGATGGAAAAGTGCAGGGATATCTTCTTGACGGCTTCTTAACGGCGGTAAATCCAAGGTGACGACATTGAGTCGGTAGTAGAGGTCTTGGCGGAAAACGCCTTCTTCAGCCGCCTTTTTTAGGTCGACTTTGGTTGCGGCGATTACTCGAATATCGAGAGGCACTAAACCGTTTGAGCCAACCCTTTCAATAACGCGCTCTTGTAAGACGCGCAACAGGCGAATTTGTGCCTGCATCGGCATGGACTCAATTTCATCTAAGAATAGAGTTCCGCCTTGAGCAAATTCAAATTTACCCACTCGCTTGCTTTCTGCGCCAGTGAACGCACCTTTCTCATGACCATACAGTTCACTCTCTATCAGGTTTTCAGGTACCGCACCGCAATTGACGGCGACGAAGTTTTGTTCTCGCCGGCTGCTTTGTTCATGTAGAGAGCGTGCGACCAACTCTTTGCCTGTGCCAGTTTCACCAAAGAGTAAAATGTCAGCGTTAGTATCTGCCACATGAGTGATGATAGAACGCAGGTCGGTCATTGATTGCGTGTCACCAATGATTCTCGGCCCAAGCGCTTTACTGGCCTTTAAAGAGCGCTTCAATTCAAGGTTCTCGAGTGTGAGTTGACGTTTTTCTATTGCTCGTTTGGTGGTTTCGATTAAACGTTCATTGGCGAACGGCTTTTCGATGAAGTCATAGGCGCCATCTTGGATCGCTTGTACCGCCATCGAAATATCGCCGTGACCAGTAATCATAATCACGGGGATTTCTTTGTCTTTGTGCATCACGGTGTTGAGCAGATCATGCCCGGAAAGGCCCGGTAGACAGATATCAGTGATGATGACGTGAGGTAAGCCGTTTTCTTGAATCGCGAGCAGAGCAGACTCCGCATCGGGAAAGAATTCGGCATCAATATCGGCGAGCTCAAAGCTCTGTTCAATAGCCATTCTCAGATCGGATTCATCATCAATGAAATAGACGTGACACATAGTTATTCCTTTAATTTTTTATTTTTATTGTTGGTGAAGGTGTACTGGTTTGCTTAGCGACTAATCTGATTCTTTTGTTGGAACTATGGGTAACTCGATACTAAATCGAGCACCACCTTGTGGGCTGTGATCGGTAACTAGCTTGCCATTTATTCCGCTGATTATTTGTTGAGAAATCGATAGCCCAAGTCCAAGTCCATTTTTCTTGGTGGTATGGAAGGGTTCAAAAAAATTTCCGTTAGAAGGAGAGGTGAAGCCTGGGCCATTGTCATCGACATGAATCAGCAAGGTCTTGGCTTGTTGATGGTCGGGCTTCCTAATCTCTAACAGAATAGCTAATTGTTTGTCGTCTTGTTGTTCCATCGCCTGAATCGCGTTAGTCAGCAGGTTAATGATCACTTGCTCCAGTTGAATGGCGTTGGCGAGCACACAAGCATCAAAGGTTTCAGGGAGTTCGTTGACCTTAACTCGTTCACTCTTGAGTTGTGGTTTCATCAGTTCTTTTGACGAGTGCAATACTGGCAGTATCTGTAACGTGTGCAGCTCTTCCGCAGTGGATTTCTTTGCAAAGGAACGAAGCTGGTGGCTTATCTTAGCCATACGGTCAGTGAGCGCCGAGATTCGCGATAGGTTGTCATCGACACGATCGGTTTTTTCTTTGGCAAGAAACAGTCGGCCATTGTCGGCATAGCTGCGAATCGCAGCAAGCGGGTTATTAAGTTCATGGCTGATGCTTGCTGACATTTGCCCCAACACTGCCAGTTTGGCGGCTTGGATGAGTTCGTCTTGTGTCTGTCTCAGTACATGTTCGGTTTCGATACGATGTTTAATCTCGACATGCAGCTCTGATGTGCGCTCAAGCACTTGAAATTCTAGCTTTTGCTTGGCTTCAGATTGCAGCCTATCAATTTGGGCACGCCTTTGTTGTCGATGGTGATTGAGTTGCATCGTCAGATAAATAATCGCAAAAATAAGGTTCAAAACCACAAGGTAAGCAACCAAGTCCCACCAAACTAAGTGGGTCGGAGAAAATACTCGTATGGTGAGTTTTGGCTCGGCTAGGAAGCGTGAGGAGCTAAAGAACTGCTCTTGGACGAGCTTGTGGGGAGACTCAATATTGCTAGTAGCACTCTCTAAGTCACCGGAGAAGTGCAGGCTTTCTATTTTTGTATCGAGATACTGCCTGCTTTCTTGAATTCGAGAGTGTTGTTCTTCGCTTAGTGGTTGAAGGCTTTTGAACAGCCACTCAGGATTGCTCGACATAAATACGATCTGGTCTTTATCGTCAGCAACAAAAAAACTCTGTTTGCCTTTCCAACTTGCTTCAATCAGCGATAAATCCATCTTTACGACAATGACGCCAATAATCTCGGCGGCATAGGAGACGGGGTAAGAATAATAATAGCCTCGTTTCCCAGAGGTTGAACCTAGCGCAAAATATTGATTTTCATTGCCAAGAATCGCTTCTTGAAAGTAAGGACGGAAAGCGAAATTTCGCCGAATAAAAGAACGCGGTAGATTCCAGTTACTGGCTGCTATGGTGGTGCCAATGCTGTCTAACAGGTAGGTGTCGGATGCTTGAATCACCGAGTTTACGTGTTCTAGGTAGCGATTGGTGAGTTCGATTTGCGCAGAGTTACTTGGAGAGTGAAGAGCATCGACCAACTCTTTGTCTTTTGAAAGCAGCTCGGGAATGTGCGCGAACTTGTCGAGTTGGCTTGAAATATGAACCGAAAATCGGTCTAGCTTAGATTGATGATCATTTAACAAACTTTCATGGCTTGTGCTCCACACCCAATGACCGCCGAACACCATTAGTAAACTGTATGTGGCCATTAATAGTATTGGGATTCTCAAAGCTTGAAACATGAAGGCTCTCCGCTCATTTCTTTGGTAAATAATCAAGCCTGTCTTCTCTCGTTTATGGTAGCAAATAGCGGTAGTGTTTGCTGAAAGTAGACAGTCGCCAGATGGATGTAGGTTAAGGGTTTGTAACGGGGATTGTTGAAAAAGTTATCGACTCTGAGGGGTAAAACAAGAGCAAGATCTCTTTTTAAGGTTTTTAGCAAAAAAAGCCCTCGATTCCCTTGAAAAAGTCGCTATTGTCCCCATTTCTGTTGTGCTAAGTGATGATTTGATCGTTTTTGTATCATTTAGTTGGACGAATTTAGAGCATTCATCATCATGCAGAGGTGAACGGCTCGACAGAGATTAAACAGATCGCTAGAATGTCGCGTCTAAAATTTCTGTCCTGAGGCTAATCGGAGATACCTTTCTTGTTTTCGAAAACAAGTTTCACTGCTTTTTATAAGTGCGTGAAAACGTTTTATAACTGCGTGAGAACGTTCAATAAGCATGTGAAGAACGAAGATATCGCTGATTAGTCTGTTGTTTGGTTGAATAATCAATTCAGACATCAATGCTCGATTTTAAATTAGGTGTTCGGATAGAGCACTACACAAGAATGCAGCCAACAACGTCGGCTTTTGAATTAAAGCTAAGTTACGGCTCATATGCTCAGATTACTGAGCCAGTTTTGAGGTTTATATAATGCAAGTTACTGTTGAAACGCTAGAAGGCCTAGAGCGCCGTCTTAATATTACTGTTCCTGCTGCTAACATCGAAGATGCAGTTACAGCTGAACTACGCAACATCGCGAAAAACCGTCGTTTCGATGGCTTCCGTAAAGGCAAAGTGCCAATGAAGATGGTTGCTAAAATGTACGGCAAAGCAGTACGTCAAGACGTGATGGGCGAAGTAATGCAACGTCACTTCATCGAAGCGATCGTTAAAGAGAAAATCAACCCAGCTGGCGCACCTACTTTCGCACCAGTTGAAAACAACGAAGGCGCTGACCTAGTATTCAACGCAACTTTTGAAGTTTACCCAGAAGTTGAACTGAAAGGTCTAGAAAACATCACTGTTGAGAAACCAGCAGTAGAAGTTAAAGAAGCTGACGTTGAAGAGATGATCGAAACTCTACGTAAGCAACAAGCAACTTGGACTGAAGTTGAAGCTGCTGCTGACGCTGGTTCTCGTGCAACTATCGACTTCGTTGGTTCTATCGACGGTGAAGAGTTCGAAGGCGGTAAAGCTGAGAACTTCCCACTAGAGATGGGTGCTGGTCGCATGATCCCTGGTTTTGAAGACGGTATCGTTGGTAAAACAGCAGGTATGGAATTCGAAATCGAAGTAAACTTCCCAGAAGATTACCACGCTGAAAACCTAAAAGGTAAAGCTGCTAAGTTCTCTATCAAGCTGAACAAAGTTGAAGCTCGTGAGCTTCCAGAACTAAACGAAGAATTCGTTTCTAAGTTCGGCGCAGCTGAAGGCGTTGAAGGCCTTAAAGCTGAAGTTCGTAAGAACATGGAGCGTGAGCTTAAGCAAGCAGTTAAGAACCGCATCAAAGAGCAAGCAATCGACGGTCTAGTTAACGAAAACAACATCGACGTACCTTCTGCTCTAATCGATCAAGAGATCGGTGTTCTACGTCAACAAGCTGCTCAACGTTTCGGTGGTAACACTGAAGCTGCTGACCAACTTCCACGTGAGCTGTTCGAAGAGCAAGCTAAACGTCGCGTAGTTGTAGGTCTTCTTCTTGGTGAAGTAATCAAGACTGAAGAGCTAAAAGCTGATGACGAGAAAGTTAAAGCTATCATCGAAGAGATGGCTACAGCATACGAAGATCCAACAGAAGTTATTGCTTACTACGAGCAAAACGAGCAAATGATGAACAACATGCGCAATGTTGCTCTAGAAGAGCAAGCTATTGATGCAATCATCGCTAAAGCTCAAGTTTCTGATAAAGAAGTTAGCTTCAACGAGCTAATGAATCAGCAACCTGCTTAATATAGTAATATCTGACGTAGAAGGTTGACGTACGGTCAACAATTCTGCTAACAATGGTCCGTATGATTTAATCATTCGGGCCATTTATTTTAGGGACATAAGAATATGAGCTACCAAGAAAAAAATACAATGCCATCGATTATGGACGCACTAGTTCCTATGGTGGTTGAACAGACTTCCCGTGGTGAACGTTCTTACGATATTTATTCTCGTCTATTAAAAGAACGTATCATTTTCTTAACAGGTCAAGTGGAAGACCACATGGCAAATCTTGTCGTGGCTCAACTGCTTTTCTTGGAATCAGAAAACCCAGACAAAGATATCTATCTTTACATCAACTCACCTGGCGGTAGCGTAACAGCGGGCATGTCTATCTATGACACAATGCAGTTCATCAAGCCAAACGTGAGCACAGTATGTATGGGTCAAGCTTGCTCTATGGGTGCATTCTTACTAGCGGGTGGTACTCCGGGTAAGCGTCACGTGCTTCCAAACTCACGTGTAATGATTCACCAGCCACTTGGCGGCTTCCAAGGCCAAGCGTCTGATATTCAAATTCACGCGCAAGAGATCCTAACGATCAAGCAAAAGCTAAACAAACTATTGGCAGAGCACACAGGTCAGCCTCTAGAGGTTGTTGAGCGTGATACAGATCGTGACAATTTCATGTCTGCTGATCAGGCTGTAGAATACGGTTTGGTGGATTCAGTTCTTAATCACCGCGGTCAATAATTGCAGGGCAATTGTTTAACGCAAAGTGATTCAAATTGATATACACTCAAACATAGAGAGTAAAGGCTAAGAGGTTAGCGAATGACAGATAAAAGCAAAGAGGGTGGTAGCGGTAAATTGCTTTACTGCTCTTTCTGTGGCAAAAGCCAGCACGAAGTTCGCAAGTTAATCGCAGGTCCTTCTGTTTACATTTGTGATGAATGTGTCGATCTTTGTAACGACATTATTCGTGAAGAAATTAAAGATGTTCTTCCAAAGAAAGAATCGGAATCGCTGCCAACGCCGCGTGAGATTCGTGAGCATCTTGACGACTATGTAATCGGTCAAGAATACGCGAAAAAAGTGCTAGCAGTTGCAGTATATAACCACTACAAGCGTTTACGTAATGGTGATACGACGGCTGAAGGCGTAGAGCTAGGTAAGAGTAACATTCTTCTTATCGGTCCTACTGGTAGTGGTAAAACACTACTGGCTGAAACACTGGCTCGTTTCCTAGACGTTCCTTTCACAATGGCAGATGCAACAACACTAACCGAAGCGGGTTATGTGGGCGAAGATGTTGAAAACATCATCCAGAAGTTGCTTCAGAAATGTGATTACGACGTAGCGAAAGCGGAACGCGGCATTGTTTACATCGATGAAATCGATAAGATTTCTCGTAAAGCTGAAAACCCATCGATCACGCGTGACGTGTCTGGTGAAGGTGTACAGCAAGCTCTATTAAAACTTGTTGAAGGTACAGTGGCTTCAGTTCCACCTCAAGGTGGTCGTAAGCATCCACAGCAAGAGTTCTTGCAAGTGGACACGTCTAAGATCCTATTTATCTGTGGTGGTGCGTTTGCCGGCCTAGATAAAGTGATTGAGCAACGTGTAGAAACAGGTTCAGGTATCGGCTTTGGCGCAGAAGTGCGTTCAAAAGACGAAACCAAAACTATCGGTGAACTGTTCACTCAAGTAGAACCTGAAGATCTAGTGAAGTATGGTTTGATTCCAGAATTCATTGGTCGTCTACCTGTTACAACAACACTGACAGAGCTTGATGAAGAAGCGCTAATCCAAATTCTTTGTGAGCCAAAGAATGCACTGACAAAACAGTACGCTGCATTATTTGAGCTTGAGGATGCAGAGTTAGAATTCCGTGAAGACGCCCTACGCGCAATTGCGAAGAAAGCAATGAACCGTAAAACGGGTGCTCGTGGTCTACGCTCTATCTTGGAAGGTGTTCTACTAGAAACTATGTACGAACTGCCATCTTCAACTGATGTAAGCAAGGTTGTGATTGATGAGTCGGTAATTAATGGTGAGTCAGAACCACTATTGATTTACAGTAACTCAGATAACCAAGCAGCTGTTGCAGAGTAGGTCTTTTTAAGACTACACACTCAAATTGAAAAAGGAGGTAAGCAATTACCTCCTTTTTTTTATTCTTCCATTGAATCCAGTCGTTTAAGCCCCATATACTGCTTTATAAGTTAAAGCGGAAGAGAGAAATATATGAACTTGGAACGTTCCGAGCGTATCGAAATCCCCGTGCTACCTCTACGTGATGTAGTGGTTTACCCACACATGGTTATTCCATTGTTTGTTGGTCGTGAAAAATCGATTACTTGCCTTGAATCGGCAATGGAAGCTAACAAACAAGTACTACTTGTAGCGCAGAAAGAAGCGGACACTGATGAGCCTTCAATCGACGACCTATTTAACGTAGGTACAGTCGCTACTATTCTTCAGTTGCTAAAGCTGCCAGATGGTACCGTAAAAGTACTTGTCGAAGGTCAGCAGCGTGCAAAAATTCACCAGTTCAAAGAGAGTGAGTTTTTCTTAGCGGATGCCGAATACGTTGTAACCTCAGAACTTGACGAAAAAGAACAAGAAGTGGTTGTTCGCAGTGCGATCAATCAATTCGAAGGCTTTATTAAGCTGAACAAAAAGATTCCACCAGAGGTTCTAACCTCGCTGAACGGTATTGATGAGGCTGCTCGCCTTGCTGATACGATTGCTGCGCACATGCCACTTAAACTAGTAGATAAGCAGCACGTTCTAGAAATTTCAGATGTGACGGAACGCCTGGAATTCTTGATGGGCCAAATGGAGTCAGAAATTGATATCCTGCAAGTTGAAAAACGCATCCGTGGCCGCGTTAAGAAACAGATGGAAAAGTCTCAGCGTGAGTACTATCTGAATGAGCAAATGAAAGCGATTCAGAAAGAACTGGGCGAGATGGACGACGCGCCTGATGAATTCGAGACTCTGAAGAAGAAGATCGAAGACTCAAAAATGCCTCAAGAAGCTCGTGAAAAAACTGAGCAAGAACTGCAAAAACTGAAAATGATGTCGCCAATGTCTGCTGAAGCAACAGTAGTACGTAGTTACATTGATTGGATGGTAGGCGTTCCTTGGGCTAAGCGTTCAAAAGTTAAAAAGAATTTAGCGAAAGCGGAAGAGATCTTAAACGAAGATCACTATGGCTTAGAACGTGTTAAAGAACGTATTCTCGAATACTTGGCAGTACAAAACCGTATCAACAAACTAAAAGGTCCAATCCTTTGTCTTGTTGGTCCTCCTGGTGTTGGTAAAACTTCGCTAGGTCGTTCGATTGCCGCGGCAACGGGTCGTAAGTACACACGTATGGCGCTAGGCGGCGTTCGTGATGAAGCTGAGATTCGTGGTCACCGTCGTACGTACATCGGTTCACTTCCGGGTAAATTAATCCAGAAGATGTCTAAAGTTGGTGTTAAGAACCCACTGTTCCTATTAGATGAAATCGATAAGATGTCTTCTGATATGCGTGGCGACCCATCTTCTGCGCTTCTAGAAGTACTAGACCCTGAGCAAAACAACGCATTTAACGATCACTACCTAGAAGTCGATTACGATTTATCTGATGTGATGTTTGTTGCAACGTCTAACTCGATGGATATTCCGGGCCCACTATTGGACCGTATGGAAGTGATTCGCCTGTCGGGTTACACAGAAGATGAAAAGCTGAACATTGCTAAGAGCCACCTATTGGACAAGCAAGTTCAACGCAACGGTCTTAAGCCTCATGAGATTGAGATTGAAGACTCTGCAATCATTGGCATCATTCGTTACTACACGCGTGAAGCGGGTGTGCGTAGCCTAGAGCGTGAAATTTCTAAGATCTGTCGTAAAGCAGTGAAGAATATCTTGTTAGACAGCGACCTTAAATCTGTAACGGTTAACATTGATAACCTGAAAGAGTACTTAGGTGTGCAACGTCATGACTTCGGTAAAGCGGATGAAAGCAACCGTATCGGCCAAGTAACTGGCTTAGCATGGACGCAAGTAGGTGGCGATCTACTGACCATCGAAACTGAATCAATGCCAGGTAAAGGTAAGCTAACGCAAACCGGTTCTCTTGGCGATGTGATGAAAGAGTCGATTCAAGCAGCCATGACTGTGGTTCGTTCTCGTGCTGAAAATCTGGGTATTAACACCGATTTCTACGAGAAACGTGACATTCATGTTCACGTACCGGAAGGTGCAACGCCAAAAGATGGCCCGAGTGCGGGTATCGCAATGTGTACTGCATTGGTCTCTAGCTTAACGGGTAACCCTGTAAAAGCAGAGGTTGGTATGACCGGTGAAATTACCCTTCGTGGTGAAGTTTTACCTATCGGTGGCTTGAAAGAAAAGCTGCTTGCAGCGCACCGCGGTGGCATTAAAACGGTCTTGATTCCTAAAGACAATGAACGTGATTTGGAAGAGATTCCAGACAACGTAATCGCTGACTTGAAGGTGATTCCGGTTCAATGGATTGATGAAGTACTGAAAGTCGCACTAGAACGAGATCCGTCAGGGGTCGAGTTCGACGTGAAAAAATAGTGATGCATAGCAAAAATAAGTAAAGAATTACGCTGATAGACCCGAAAAGGCTTGTCAGCGTTTTTTTTGGACGCTAAGTTATTCGACTAAAGCGGCAGCCCTTTTGTAATAAGGCTTGCGGCTAAATTAAAACCAAAATGGAACGTACAGTCATCGAGAAGTAGTCACAGATGACACATAGGGGAAAAACAGTGAATAAAACACAACTAGTAGAATCAATCGCAGAAAACGCAGACATCTCTAAAGCTTCAGCTGGTCGCGCTCTAGACGCTTTCATCGAAGCAGTTGGCACAACGCTACAATCAGGCGACCAAGTTGCACTTGTTGGCTTTGGTACTTTCAGTGTTCGTACTCGTGCTGCTCGTACAGGTCGTAACCCAAAAACTGGTGAAGAGATCCAAATCGCAGAAGCTAAAGTACCTGGCTTCAAAGCGGGTAAAGCACTTAAAGACGCATGTAACTAATTTTTGTTGCTGAAACCTCGAGTTTTGTGAGGGGAAGGGAGTAATATGCGTTTACTGTTTGAACAATGATGTTTCATTTTTAAACAGTATATGTGCAAAGCACATTGAACTTATTTAAATTATGCGCATCCTACTGATGCGCATTTCTTTTTCTGATAATATCGCGTGACTAGATTTTTATTTTGAAGCCAATGCTTCATATCCGGAGAGCACTTAAATTATGATGGATCGATTACGCGAAGGCGTGAATAGCATCGCGGTAAAAATTATCCTTGGGTTGATTATCCTGTCATTCGTATTCGCAGGTGTAGGCAGCTACATCACCGGTGGCGGTAACAACGCAGCAGCTAAAGTTGGCAACACAGAAATTGCTCGTGGTGAGTTCGAACAAGCTTACCAAAACGAACGTAATCGCATGCAATCTCAACTTGGCGATTACTTCGCTCAAATGCTTGCAGACCCTGCATACGTTGAGTCTTTCCGTAAGTCAGTACTTGATCGCATGATCAACGATGTTCTACTTGAGCAGCAAGCAGAGTCTCTAGGCCTACGAATCAGTGATTCTCAAATCCGTACCATGATTCTGGAAATGCCTCAGTTTCAAACGGCTGGTCAATTCGACCAAGAAGTTTACCAATCGGCATTACGTCGTGCAGGTTTCAGCGCAGAAAGCTTCGCTGAATACATGCGTCGTGACCTAATGCGTAACCAGTTTGTTACTGCACTTCAAGGCAGTGAATTTGTTCTTCAAGGCGAAATTGATATTCAGAGCAAGCTTATTGCTCAAACTCGTGACATTCGCACAGTGACACTATCTGTTGCTGACCTAGCGAAAAATATCGAGTTAACTGACGAGCAAATCGAACAGTACTACCAAGAGAACCCTGCGGCTTACACTCGTCCAGAGCAGGCTAAGGTGTCTTACATCGAACTTTCTGCTGAAGCACTTAAATCGCAACTTGAAGTTAGCGATGAGGAAGCACAGAAATACTACCAAGAGCATCTAGACAAGTACTCTACTGAAGAGCAACGTAAAGTTAGCCACATCCTAGTTCAAGGCGATGACGAAGCGAAAGCTCAGTCTATCCTAGACGAACTAAATGCAGGCGCTGATTTTGCTACGCTAGCAGAAGAGAAATCTGACGACTTCGGTAGTGCAGACGTTGGCGGTGACCTAGGTTGGATTGAACGTGATGTTATGGACCCAGCATTCGAAGACGCGGCTTTCGCTCTTGTGAATATTGGCGATACAACTGGCCTAGTTAAATCTGATTTTGGCTACCACATCATCAAGCTAGACGAAGTAAAAGCATCTCAAGCTCAGCCTTACACTGAAGTAGCGGCAGAGATTAAGACAGAGCTTCTAGACCAACACGCAGTTGATCAGTTCTACGAGCAACAAACTGAACTCGAAAAAGTAGCGTTTGAATTCCCAGATTCTCTAGACGACTCTGCTGAAGCAATCAATGCGAAGATCACGACGACTGATTTCATCTCTCAAGCTGACGCTCCAGAAGTTCTGATGACGCCTGCAGTAATGCAAGCTATCTTGAGCCCTGAAGTGAAAGAAGACGGTTTGAACTCTGAAGTTATCGAAGTGGCTCCTGAGCACGTTATTGTTGTACGTGTAGAAGAGACTCGCGACGAAACAGTTCTTCCTTTAGCAGAAGTGAAAGATCAAGTTGTAGCTGCATTGTCTGCTGTAAAAGCAGAGCAACAAGCGGTAGAGCTAGGTGTTTCTCTAGTAAACGAACTTAAGCAAGGTAATGAAGCGGTACTGGCGGATAACAGCCTTGAGTTTACTGAACTTGAAACCATTGACCGTAATTCTCCATTAGCTGCATCTGTATTCGCTCTAGTGAAACCAGAAGCCGGCCAAGCTGTGTTCGGTCAATCTAAAGATCAAGACGGTAACATCGTTGTTGTTGAGTTTTCTAAAGTAACGGCTGAAATCAACCCTGCTTACAGCACACAACTTGGTGCACAGTTAGAGCGCGTTGGTAATCAACAAGACCTTACTAATGTACTAAACGTACTGCGTAAAAATGCAGACGTTGAATACTACATCGTTGGTCAAGCTCAATAAGCTTTGAATTTACTCGGTAGTCTTCTGCCGAGTAATGCAACTTGAGAATACAACTTGAAAGTAGTGCAGCAACTCGGTTTGCGAGCTAGCTAACAAATTGATGAAAATTAGATGTATAACGAAGCGGGTCACTTAGGTGACCCGCTTTATTTTTGTCTGGTGAGTGTTTTATCTAGCGCAGCAAATGCATAAGTTACGTTTTTTGAACAAAGGAACGGTTTATGCGCACGATATATTCAACATTATTTCTTACATTTCTGATTCTGTTAAGCCCCGCAGCGTATGCAGACAGCCCAACTAAGGCAGAGCTTTACGATGGCATTGAGATTACGGTCAATATCAATACCGCGACAGCTGAAGAGCTGTCAGCGCTATTGGTTGGTGTTGGGGATAAGAAAGCTCAAGAGATCGTCGATTACAGGGATCAAAACGGGGCATTTACGACTGCTGATGATTTGGTGAGTGTGAAAGGGATAGGTGAAGCCACGGTTAAAAAGAACCGCGAAAGAATTCAACTTTAATCCGTTTGTCTACTTGTTAGAAATGAAGCGATAGATATGAAGCCTCCGGCCAATGCACCTGCTAGGTGGGCTTCAATCGCGACACGAGCATTAATCAGTTCACCAGTCGTGCTAGAAGGGCCAATAAGCTGCTCCCAAGCGATTTTAGCGATTAATCCCAATACTAACAGCCAACTTGATCTCCTACCGTTTAAAGCCTCACTGAGCGCGAATAAGCCAAACAACCCATGCAAAGTGCCAGATAGGCCAACATAGATCTGAATACTCGAAAACAACAGAGCGATTCCAGTCACTAAACTAATCACAAGCAGAGCAAGAACAAGCTGTTTTTTAATTGGTTGAAACAGATAGCTGATGATCCATAAGCCTGCTAGATTCATCAGAAGGTGCGAGTAGTTGGTATGTGAAAAGTTTCCTGTTAGGATCCGCCACCATTGCCCCTCGGCAATCGCATTGCTATCCCATACGACCCAAGCTTGTATTGGCTCAAATTGGAATAAGACGCATAAAAGTGAAGTGAAAATTAAAACAGGGTACACATTAAATCCATGTCTCGTTATTGCCCCCAATGCAGCAAGGCTTTGAAAGCTTGTATATGTCAGTGGGTTACGCCACTAGAATCGAACGTTGAGCTTATCATTCTTCAGCATCCATCAGAAGAGCATCGCCCAATGGGAACTGCGCGTATCCTCTCGTTATCTCTAAATAACAGTGTGACGTTTGTCGGTGAAGACTTTTCTAATAACGAGCAACTGAACATGTTGCTGGCCGATGAACAGTACCAACATGTGATTTTATACCCAAGCGAAAACTCTGTTTCAGTTGAGTCGGCGACATGTCCTGATAAGAAGCTGCGTGTGATTTTATTGGATGGCACCTGGAAGAAGGCGTTCAAGATGTGGCAAGTATCGAGTAACTTGCATGCGCTGAATACGGTTCACTTGCCGAAAGATCTCAAGGGTAATTACCGAATTCGCAAAGCGCCAAGTGAAAACAGCCTTTCGACAGTAGAGGCGGGTTATCATCTGTTGAGCTTGTTAGAAAATGATCGAGACTTTAGCCCTCTGCTAACGGCATTTGACCGAATGATTCAGTTTCAAATCAATCAAATGCCACCGGGCGTGTTTGAGAAAAACTACTTAGATTAAGCTGTTTCAGTAAAGTGAGCCAGGAATTAAAACTCGGTATGAGCTGAGAACAGTTGCTGATGCATTTTCTGCGCAAGATCATCGGTCATTGATGAAATGTAATCCGCAATCACGCGCATTTTTCGAGACTCATCTTGATGTTGTAGCCATTGCTTCTTGATAGGTAGTGGCAGCAAGCGTTCAGGATCTGCGCTGAATGCTTCAAACATATCCATGATAATCTGCTGACCTTTATATTCTATCACTTGAACCTGTGGCACTTGAATCACGAACTCGCTGACAAAATGTTTCAGTTTGTCGAGTGTGGCGTCCATGCTCGGTTCAAGCACCGCATTGTAAGCAAGCAGTACATTCTCAAATCTAGCATCTACTCGTTCAATCGAAATACTGGTCAACAGTGCGTTGACTATCCCACCAATCGCATCCTTTCGACGATACTGCTCACCAGAGAAAAGCATCTCTGTGATCGAATCTAGGTGTTCACAAACCCAAGGGTCGGCCATCTCTTTAAGTTGAGGGTAAGCCGACTCGACCCATTGAGATTTGGTGACAGAGCCAAGCACAATCGCATCTTCTAAATCGTGCACGCCATACGCGATGTCATCAGCCAGCTCCATGATTGAACAATCAAGTGACTTATATTTTGTCTTATTATGTTCAAGAGGTTCGGTGTGTTTTTTTCTTTTCTGTTTTAGAAACTGTTGGTCGCTGCTTGAAAGCGGCTCCAGTACCCAGTTAAAAAGTTCTTCATCATGGTCGTAGATGCCTTTTGCTGGCATCCAATCTTTGGCTCGGAGCTGTCGTTGATGCTTAACAGGCTCAGATTGTAATTTAGCTTGAACCTCACTCAGCAGAGAAGGGTACTTAATCAGACCTAACAAAGTGCGTCGAGATAGGTTCATCCCGTGATGTTCAGTGTAAGGTTCTAGCTGCGTGACAATGCGAAATGTTTGAGCATTGCCCTCAAAGCCACCATGATCGCGCATCATATAGTTCAACGCGACTTCGCCACCATGCCCATAAGGTGGGTGGCCAATGTCGTGAGCAAGACACAATGAATCAATCAAACTGTCTGAAGGCAACAAATCTCGAAACTCGGGCTGCTTTTTTTTCAGCTGGGCAACGATACCGGTACCTAGCTGAGCGGCTTCTAGCGAATGAGTAAGGCGAGTTCGGTGGAAATCGTTTACCGTGGTGCCATGAACTTGGGTTTTTGCTTGGAGGCGGCGAAAAGCGGCAGAGTGAAGCACCCGCGCACGATCGCGTTGATACGGGCTACGGTGGTCATCACGCCTTATTTTATGTTCATCGTCATTTCGATGTTGCCATTCTTGTTCGAGTTCAAATGGTGGTTCGAGTGGAGAAGTCAAAATAGCACCTATCAAATTGATTTATTTAGCTAATTACACTCAACTTATACCCAGCTAGCTTATCTCGTCTAGTGATAATTCAAAGCTCGGCGCAAATGTGGTGAGAAAGTAGTCCATTTCCGGGCTTTTACGCTGTTCGAGAGTCTCTTCTAGTCGGCGTTTCGCTTGTTCGTACTCATGGTTGCCCGCACTGAGTTCCTCCAAACACTTGAGGTAAGCGCAGATAGTGTCGGCTTGCTTAACGATGCTTTGCTCTTCTTTGTTTGCTGTTCCAGATATCAAAAACGGGGAGAAGTCGTCTCGGAACTCTTCTGGCAGCATTGAAAGCAGTCTTTGCTCTGCTGCCGCTTCTATCTTCTTATACTCTTGTGCGATGTCTGGATTGTAGTATTTAACTGGCGTCGGCAAATCACCTGTTAGCACTTCACTGGTATCGTGGTACATGCCAAGCAGAGCAATATGTTCTGGGTTGAGTTTGCCATCAAACTTCTTGTTTTTGATAAGCGCCAAGGCGTGGGCGACGAAAGCGACCTGTAGGCTATGCTCTGAAATGTTCTCGCTTGAGACTGAGCGCATCAAAGGCCAGCGTTGAATCAGCTTCATACGTGCGAGATGGGCAAAGAAATGGCTTTGTTTCATAAGAGTCCTTTCTAAAAAATACTTCACTCGTACCTTGTGTTCACACAGGGACACGAGACAGCGGATACAAAAAAGGCTCCCAAACAGGAGCCTTTTAAGCATAGAAGTGATTGAATACAAGTTAAAGTCTTTTAAAACAGCAAATTGTAGCCATCTTTCTTTGTGCTAGTTAACCTTCGATGAGGTCGTCTTGGCTGTAGGTCTGTAAGAAGCGCTCTAGGCGACCAATCGCGATTTCTAGATCTTCGATGTGCGGCAGAGTCACGATGCGGAAGTGATCCGGTTTTGGCCAGTTGAAGCCCGTACCTTGAACCAATAGCACCTTCTCTTGCTTAAGGAAGTCGAGCACAAACTTCTGATCGTCTTTGATGTTGTACATCTTGGTATCGATCTTAGGGAACAGGTACATTGCGCCTTTCGGTTTAACACAAGAAACGCCAGGGATCTTGTTGATCAGCTCCCACGCGCGGTCGCGTTGCTCAAGTAGTCGACCGCCTGGGAGAATCAGTTCATTAATACTCTGATAGCCGCCGAGCGCGGTTTGGATCGCGTGTTGCATTGGCACGTTGGCACACAAACGCATCGAGGCCAGCATTTCTAGCCCTTCAACGTAGCCTTTCGCTATGTGTTTTGGACCCGTTAAGAACATCCAGCCACCACGGAAACCACATACACGGTAAGCCTTAGACAGACCGTTGAATGTGACCATTAATACATCTTCGGCAAGCGTTGCAACTGAAGTGTGTACCGCACCGTCGTAAAGCACTTTGTCGTAGATTTCATCAGCGAAGATAATTAACCCGTGCTCACGAGCAATTTCAACAACTTGTAATAGGAAATCACGGCTGTATACAGCGCCTGTTGGGTTGTTCGGGTTGATAAGAACGATGCCGCGAGTCTTTGGTGAGATCTTCGCACGCATGTCATCAAGGTCTGGGTACCAATCGGCATCTTCATCACACATGTAATGAACAGGTGTACCACCAGAAAGCGCAACAGACGCTGTCCATAGTGGGTAGTCTGGAGCGGGAACTAAGATTTCATCACCATTATCCAGTAGCGCCTGCATAGACATAACGATAAGCTCTGATGCGCCGTTACCAATGTAAACGTCTTCTACATCAAGGTTACGTAGGCCTTTTTTCTGGTAGTGCTGAACAACCGCTTTGCGGGCTGAATAGATGCCTTTTGAGTCGCAGTAACCTTGAGATGTCGGTAGGTTACGGATTACATCAACAAGGATTTCATCAGGGGCGTCAAAACCAAATGGGGCGGGGTTACCAATATTAAGCTTCAGTATTTTATGCCCTTCTTCTTCCATGCGCTTAGCATGTTTGAGTACAGGCCCCCTGATTTCGTAGCATACGCTGTTGAGTTTTGACGACATCCCGATATTTTGCATTGCCGATTTCCTGAAATTAATTTAAATACTTTATTAAAGTACCGCAAAATGACGTTTGATAGAATAAAAATCTGATGAATGTCGTATTTCAGTGTCACGTTTGGTCTTTTTGTTGTCACTCTTTTCTAAATTTTAATTAATCGCTTTCTTTGTTATTGGCTAAGGTGAATAAAGGGGCTAGATCGCTTAAAATCACACGAATGTTCAAAAGATATAGTAGATTCTTGATCTAAGTGGGTGCTGCCCATAAAGTATCAAACTAATATAATAATAATTTAGATGTGAACGAGGTCGATTTGTCACATTTCCAGCAAACTATCTCCGCTTTGATTGAGCGAGTACAAAATGCCCAAGCAAGTGAAGTTCGTTGTGTTGAAGTTCTAACGCAAAAACCATCGTTTGCATTTATAGAATGGCTTCATGCTCAACCGCTCTTTCCAAAGTTTTACTGGCAGTCACGTGATACTCGTGAAGAGGTCGTTGCGCTCGGGCAAATACATACTTTTTCTGATCCCGCTCCCGCGTACGCAATTCTTGGTGAAGACCAACGAATCTGGGGTGGGCGCTCGTTTGACGGGCACACCGCAAAAAACCGCCGTTGCATGGAATCGTTTTTCTTCCTTCCTCAGGTTGAACTGATCCGCTTTGACAATACTTGGTCGTTAGCCGTCAACTTATCCCCTGATCGTGTTGCTTCTATTAATGCTCTAAATAAGCTTTCTGTCGAAGCGGCGATATTGGCCCCTTTGTCGGCGCACATTGAGCAGATTAACCATGTTCCAGAACGAGAGCAGTGGGGCAACCTTGTCGATAAAGTGCTGAAAGGCATTAGCGACGAAGAGTACAAAAAAGTCGTTTTAGCGCGTAAAACCACATTGCAACTCGATGCGCCAATCTGCGCGGCTCAGTTGCTTAAGGCCAGCTACCTGCAAAACCATCACAGCTTTCACTTTATGTTGGTATTGGATTCCAAACACAGCTTTATCGGCTCAACGCCAGAGCGTTTGTACAGTCGATATGGCACTGAGCTTGATACTGAAGCGCTTGCTGGAACCATTGGTCGCGGAGAAAACGCGACAGAAGATATGGAGTTAGCCAATTGGCTTTCTCAAGACAGTAAAAACCTCAATGAAAACCAGTATGTGGTCGACGACATTATTGAGCGTCTCACTCCTCATTCTCAAACGGTACACGTTGAAAAAGAGGCGCGCCTAGTGCGTTTGCGTAAGGTGCAACATCTTAAACGTAATATCCATGCTCAGCTCAATAACGGCGTCAATGGTGTGCAGTTGCTTGCTGCCTTACAGCCGACGGCTGCGGTAGCGGGTTTACCGCGCAAAGAAGCGATGGATTTCATACTTGAACATGAACCGTTTGCGAGAGGTTGGTATGCAGGCTCTGTTGGCTATATTAGCCATCAACGCGCTGAATTCTGTGTCGCGATTCGAAGTGCCTTGATTGTAAACGATCAAGTACAACTGTTTGCGGGTGCCGGGATCGTACCGGGATCGGTTGCTGAACATGAGTGGCAAGAGTTGAATAAGAAAATGTCGACTCTGCTCAGCTTAATTTCAGATCATCCACCATTGGGTGTGGCGTCATGAACCACGACCAAGCCGTATTAAATAGAGTTTGGTGTAATACGTTACTTGAAGAGTTAGCCCGCAGCGGCGTTGAACATGTTTGTGTTGCGCCAGGCTCGCGCTCAACACCATTAACACTCGAAGCCGAAGCCAATCCAAAACTGACACTGCACACGCACTTTGATGAGCGTGGGCTTGGTTTTCTTGCGTTAGGTTTAGCAAAAGCCAGCAATAAGCCAGTTGCCGTGATTGTCACCTCTGGTACTGCTGTGGCGAATTTGCTTCCTGCGACGGCTGAATCTGGACTGACACGAGAGAAGCTGATTTTGCTGACCTCTGATCGACCTATCGATTTAGTCGACTGTGGCGCTAATCAAGCGATTCAACAGCAAGGCATCTTTTCTTCCCATGTTGAAAGTGCTTTAAATCTGCCCAGCCCAACAACACAGATTTCATTGAATTGGCTTCTGACATCCGTTGATAACGCGCTAGCGAAACAACACAATGTTGGCGGTGCGATTCATATCAACTGTCCGTTCCCTGAGCCTCTATATTCTGCGAATAGCGCGGAAATGTATGCGGAATACACATCCAGTATCTCTGGGTGGAAGTTGGGAACAGGTTGTTACAGCCAAACGTTTTTACCTAATCAAGTGAATACACAACCGATTGCTCCAGGTGAGTATCTTGGACGTAAGGGTGTGGTTATTCTCGGTTCGCTAGATATTGAACAAGCGACAAAAGCTCAGCAGTTTGCCACTGCATTAGGCTGGCCAGTTTTTTGCGATCCTCAATCAGGTGTCACAAGTGATTGGAAACATTATGATCTGTGGATGCAGAGTGATGTAGCGAAAGAACAACTTAACCAATGTGATTTTATCCTTCAGTTCGGTGAGCGCATTGTTTCTAAGCGCCTTAATCATTGGATAAAGTCGCAAGCATCATCATTCTGCTCATCACAATATATTGTTGTGTCACCAGATACGCACCGAATCAACCAAGATGATTTGCCTCAAACCCATATCGTTGCTGATATCGAGTCATGGGTGTCAGAGCAGCATTTACCCACCTTGTTAGGCCAGCATGCAGGTTGGGCGGCTCCTTTGGTCGAAATCGCGAATACGGTTCAACAATTGGCATTGGCGCAAATATCCAATAATGACCAACTGACCGAGTTGAGCGTTGCAGTTGACTTGTCGACTAGACTTAAAGACAGAGAGTTGTTTGTGGGAAACAGCTTGATGGTAAGGCTGGTGGATATGCTGTCATCAATATCTGCAAATCAAGTTTACAGTAATCGTGGCGCATCGGGCATTGATGGCTTGGTAGCAACGGCTGCGGGTGTGGTGAAAGCCAACCAGAACCCCTTGATAATGTTGATTGGCGATACCTCTTTGCTTTACGACCTCAATTCACTGGCTCTGCTGACTCACAATGTAACGCCGATGGTGATTGTTGTGACCAACAATGATGGCGGTGCGATCTTTGATTTGTTGCCCGTTCCTGAGCAACAAAAACAATCTCTATATCAAATGCCCCATGGTTTCGGTTTTGAACATGCCGCTGCGCAATTCCAGCTTGGTTATGCGGCGCCAGAAACTTTGAATTGCTATCAAACGATTGTCGAACAACATTTCGAACAAGGTCAGGGTACCTTGCTCGTTGAAGTTAAGACGCCTCCCGAACAAGCGTCTACTTTGCTGAAACAATTCAGTTCAATGCTCACCGAGGCATTAGCCTAAGGACTTTACATGCTTTACTCCAATTATTACCCAGCAGTACAAGAATCTTCTGACAAACCTTTGCTTGTTTTTCTACATGGTTTACTCGGAAGCGGGGATGATTGGAGCGCATGTCATCCATATCTAGAGGACTTTCCTCGTCTTTGCATAGATTTGCCCGGGCACGGACAAAGTCGCTTTATCGATCCGGTAGGCTTTGATCATTGCTGCAAGAAAATCGTTCAGTGCATCACTTCTCAACTTGCTCTCAACGATCTTCCTGCGGATTACCCTATCGTGGTGATTGGCTACTCTATGGGTGGCAGGCTTGCCATGTATGGGGTGACAAGCCCTTGCTTCGAAACGCTCAATCTTGAGAAAGTCATTATTGAAGGTGGCAACTTTGGTCTGGAGCGTGATGAAGAACGAGCACAAAGGTTAGTACATGATACGCAGTGGGCTGTCCGCTTTGCTCTGCAGTCGATTGAAGATGTTTTAGACGATTGGTATCAACAAAGCGTCTTTTCTTCACTAAATCATGAGCAAAGACAAACTTTGGTCATAAAGCGTAGTGGTAACCTTGGAGTATCCGTAGCAAATATGTTGTTATCTACTTCGTTAGCTAAGCAACCGGATTTACGTGCCACATTGAAATCTCATGAGCACCAACTGCATTATGTGTGTGGTGAAAAAGATCGTAAATTCATGGAGCTAGCTGAGAATAGTGGCTTTGAATATAGTCAGGTTGATTACGCTGGTCATAATGTTCATTTTGAGCAACCAGAGTTGTTTTCCAACCTGATCATCCAATGTATCGCCAGTCGCCGCTAAACTGACTGAGCGGTTCTCTCGTATCAAGCACTATCAAAAGCAGAGCAACACCGTCACGACTATTCGTTAGTCGTGGTCTCTAATAGAACAATGGGAATCACCATGGCTAAAACAGTAGGCATCACAGAAGAAGAACTTTACGCAGCAGTTAACTGGCGCGATGAAAGCAGTCAATTTGAAGATATTCAGTACCACAAGTCTGACGACGGTATTGCGAAAATCACGATTGCTCGTCCTCAAGTCCACAATGCGTTCCGTCCACAAACCGTAAAAGAGATGATCAATGCATTGGCTGATGCTCGTTATGACGAGAAGGTTGGCGTAATCATTTTGACGGGTCTTGGTGAGAAGGCGTTCTGTTCTGGTGGTGACCAAAGTATCCGTGGTGACTACGGCGGTTATCAAGATGATTCAGGTACACATCACCTGAACGTGCTTGATTTCCAACGTCAAATTCGTACTTGTCCAAAACCGGTTATCGCAGCGGTATCGGGCTGGGCAGTCGGTGGCGGTCATGTACTTCACATGATGGCAGACCTTACTATCGCAGCTGAAAACGCTCAGTTCGGTCAGACGGGTCCTAAAGTCGGTTCATTCGATGGCGGTTGGGGTGCTTCTTACATGGCTCGTATCGTTGGCCAAAAGAAAGCGCGTGAAATCTGGTTCTTGTGTCGTTTCTACGATGCTCAAGAAGCATTGGACATGGGTCTAGTCAACACTGTAGTGCCTGTTGCCGACCTAGAAAAAGAAACGGTTCGTTGGTGTCGTGAAGTTCTTCAACACAGCCCAATGGCACTGCGTTGCTTGAAAGCCGCACTAAACGCAGACTGTGACGGCCAAGCCGGTCTACAAGAGTTGGCGGGTAACGCAACCATGATGTTCTACATGACAGAAGAAGGCCAAGAAGGCCGAAACGCATTCAATGAGAAGCGTCGACCTGATTTCGACAAATTTCCGCGTAACCCATAGTCTTTCTCTTCTTTAAAATGAGTCGCTAATAGCGGCTCGTTTTGTTTTGATGTTCCCCGTTTTTTAGGAAACTTTATGAACTCAGTGAATTCTCAGCGTCACGCTAAACTCTACCGTTATCAATTACCTATGGATAGTGGTGTGATTCTTCGTGACAATAAGTTGAACGAACGCGTTGGCTATATCATCCAACTTGAGTGTGATGGTATAACTGGTTTTGGCGAAGTTGCGCCTTTGCCAGGTTTTAGCCAAGAAGATGCCGAACAAGCTGGCATTCAGCTTCAACACGAATTAGAGCTTTGGAGCCACAATAACCCTCAAACGCCTTTTGATGAGTTATATCCTTCTGTTGCCTTCGGTTTTTCGATGGCGATGATGGAATTACGAGGCGAACTCAACGCTGAAGGTAACTACCAAGCGGCACCGTTGTGTACAGGCGATCCAGATGAATTGATCCCTGTGCTGAATGAGATGAAAGGCGAGAAGGTCGCCAAAGTGAAAGTCGGCCTCTACGAAGCGATTCGTGATGGAATGCTGGTCAGCTTATTCCTTGAGTCGATCCCTGATTTGACCCTAAGACTTGACGCCAACCGCGCGTGGAAGCCAGAGAAAGCGAAGCAGTTCATTAAATATATTTCGCCGTCACTGCGTCAGCGCATTAGCTTTATTGAAGAGCCTTGTCAGAAACCAGAAGACAGCTTGGCCTTTGCCATCGACCACGGTGTGGCGATTGCATGGGATGAAACACTACAAGAAGCGGTGCGAAGCCCTGAGTTTGATCTTAGTGATTTAACGGGTGTTAAGGCGGTTGTGATTAAACCAACCTTGATTGGCTCAGTAGAGCGTTGTGTTGCTATCATTGAACGTGCGCAACAACTTGGTATTAAACCTGTACTAAGCTCAAGCATAGAGTCTAGCCTTGGCTTAACTCAGATTGCTCGATTGGCACAACAGTACTTGCCTAATGAAGTTCCAGGGCTTGATACGATTGGTTTGTATCAGCAACAGCTAGAAGTCTCATGGCCGGGTTGTCAGCTTCCAGTTTCAACGCTTGAACAACAGCAATTGATTTGGTCTTCTTAGGCTGATCGTTCGATTGGCTTAGACCGTTCTCAATCTATTACTTGGTTATCTTATGATGCGCCCACAATCTAATCATCACCCGCTCTGGGTACAGTGGGCGCAGCAGAACCCACATCAAACAGCGTTATTGAGTCCTAACCGCGCTTACACTTGGCAGCAAGTGTCTGTGCTGGTGAGTGAGTACCAACAACAGCTATCTGCTCAGGGCCTCTCTGAAGGCGATGTGTTGACCATTGTTGGTAAGAACCAAGCTGAAGTGATTCCAGTTTATCTTGCCGCACTCAATTTGGGTGTGGTTTGTGCGTTTACCATGCCTCAGCCTAGCTTACGCCTGAAGCAAAAGCTCGATTCCTTATATCAAGCAGGTCAACAAAGCTACCTTTGGCTTTTGGACAGTAGCGGGATAGAGCAATCAGAGACTGTCGATTTGAATACTCAGTTGGTGACCTTGTCTTGCTTAGATGAAGTTAAGGTCGATGGTGATGATAATAGGATAACGACATCTCAAGACTCCAACTTTAATCCTCAAAACCTTGCGAGCATCGTATTCACTTCTGGCTCTACCGGAAACCCGAAAGCGGTGGCTCACACGTTGCAGCAACACTTATGTTCAGCTCAGGGTTTACTAGACGTTTTCAACTTTGAACAAGCTGACACTTGGTTGCTTAGCTTACCGATGTACCATGTATCGGGATTAGCAATTGTCCATCGTTGGTTAGCGGCTGGTGGCTGCATCAAAATAGGCACAGGTCAGCTTGAAACAGACATTGAAGGTTGCAGCCATGCCTCTTTAGTGGCTACTCAACTACATAGGTTATTGCAGAGTAAGCAAGCACTTACTTTAACTCATGTGCTTTTAGGCGGTAGCCATATCCCAGAAGCGCTAGGGCTTGAAGCTCAACAAATGGGCATTGAAACTTGGCTTGGATACGGTATGACAGAAGCGGCTTCAACAGTGACCGCGAAGCCAGTCGATTCTAGTAATACTGCAGGTTTTGTTCTCGACCAACGCCAGTTAAAAATTGAAGATCAACGTATCTTTATTGGCGGCAATACGCTTGCTTCTGGTTACTACTATCAGGGTGAGGTTACGCCGTTGGTGGATGAGAACGGTTGGTTCGACAGTAAAGACCTCGGCGAATGGGATGTCGAACAAGTGTCGATTATTGGTCGCGCCGACAATCAGTTTATTTCTGGTGGTGAGAACATTCATTGCGAAGAGATTGAGCGAGCACTCAACCAATTGTCTGAGGTTAACCAGTCTTTTATTGTTCCTATTGAAGACGATGAGTTCGGATTCCGACCTGTCGCTATTGTGGATTGTGCTGATTTGCCAACCAAAGAGTGGTTTGCTGAGCAATTGAATGGCCGTCTTGAGCGGTTCAAATTTCCTGTTGAGTATTATCGAATGCCTAAGCAAGAACAGCAGGGTATTAAGGTTTCACGCGCTGGATTGGCATCTTGGTTGTCTCAGCATAGGAGTTAAAGGTAAGCGCTTACCTCGACGTTATTTGCGAAGTTGTTAGGTGACTAAGTTGTCAGGCGGTTAGTTAATTTAGCAATTAGATAGTTCAAAACAGAATTTATTATCTTTATAACCATCAATCATAATAAGCTCTATAAATAACGGATTATAGAATAAGGTCTTATTATGAAAGTTGCCCTCATCATTGCAGTTTTGCTGCAGATAGGCCAAGCGCTCGTTTCGTCAGGACTGACTCGTTCATTGGCTGAACTCACTGCATTTGTGCTAGTTGTGGTACTTGTTTTAATGAAAAGAGAGAGCAAGAAGAGTGATAAGCCCCTGTTTGATTCGTGATTGTTGTAACAAAGAATATCTTTACTACAAACGATATTTTCACTAAAAACGATAGGGGCAAAGCCCATTAGAGCTTTGCCTTTTTGTTTTGTTGCTCGTTAATCTGAGTGTCTAGGTAACCAAACACCACCTAAAGCGTTTCTTTGCGTATTAGGTGTAATTAGGCGGATTAAGCGAGAGTTAACCACGCTAATGAGCCTGTCGAAATCATCGTCCACATTGTAATACCAAACATCAATGGCTTCGGCCCTGCGGCTTTAAGCTTCTCTACTGAAATACCGCAACCAATCAAGAATAGACACACCACCAATGCACGCTTAGACACATCAAAGATACCTTGATAGACCATCTCAAATTGTGGCAGCAAGTCACTAACAGCAATAGCAGCGCAATAGAAGAAAATGAAGTAAGGAATCGTAATCTTCTTTTGATCGTTCTTGAAGATCATTGCGCTGACTAACGCGATTGGGATAATCCAAAGTGCGCGAGCGAGCTTCAATGTGGTTGCTGTGGTCAGTGCTTCTTCGCCATATGCTGATGCTGCGCCGACTACAGAGGAGGTATCATGAATCGCGATGGCAGCCCATGTTCCGAAAGTTTGTTGGCTTAACTCTAGTGCATGGCCAATCATTGGGAACAAGAAAAGGGCGACCGAGTTCAACACAAATACAGTGGCTAACGCCAAGCCAATCTGTTCATCATCAGCTTTGATGGCCGGTGCTACGGCGGCAATGGCGCTACCACCACAAATTGCGGTACCAGAAGAGATAAGGTAACCCGTGGTGCGATCTAATCCCATGCGTTTTGCCAAGAACCAACCAATGACCAAGGTACCAATAATCGTCGTTACAATGAGGCCAATACCATCGCCTGTTACCGCTAATGCTTTCTCAAACTGAATGCCAAAGCCTAAGCCGACAATCGAGTAGGCCAGTAGCTTCTTGGTGAGTTTGCCTACTTCTAGATGGTCAGGGACTAAACCTAAGCTCGCAAGAAGGAAACCGATCACGAGGGCCGTCGGTGAACTCACCCATGGGGTTAAGCAAAACAGAGCAGCAAGATAAAATGGAACAGACTTTTTTAGATTCATTATATTTAATTCGTCGCGTCTAGTATTGGCAGCGTAGTGGAAGACTATACGCTTAACGCAATGGTAAGTAAGTCTAAATGAATTGAACAAACGTTAAGTAAAACTAAACGTTTGTTCAGCTGATATGAATAAAGGCTTGGTTATTTAGCGTAGTGAGCCGCGAAGATCAGAGACTGACTGTCGAAGCGTGTCGCATGAAGCTTCCTTGGCTAGCATAGGTTCGGCAGCTTCTATCTCTAACTTGGCCCTGAAACGGGTGGGTAGTCCCTTGAAAGCTTGACCTTTATAACGACTGAAGTAACTGCCCCATAACCCTTTAAGTGCCATTGGAATCACAGGTACAGGAGATCGTTTGATAATCAGCTCCATGCCACGCATGAATTCGGCTACTTCGCCATCAGCGGTTAGCTTGCCTTCAGGGAAAATACACACGATGTGCCCTTCATCTAGGGCACGTTCAACTTCTTTGAAAGCGTTTCTAATCGAGTTTCGGTTGGTTGCGGAGATTGGAATAACTCCTGCTCTTTTTAAGAATCGACGTAGTGGAGGCAGCTTGGCGTAATCCTCTTCCATCACAAACCGAATCAAGCGAGGGCAAACCGCACTTAGAAGCAGTGCATCCATATAACTCACATGGTTGCAAACGATCAGTGCACCGCCATTCTCTGGAAGATGGTGTAAGTTCTTGTGCTTAACTCGGTACATAGTGTGAGTGACCACCCATGTAAAGAAACGGAAAGCGTAGATAGGCACCTGATAAAACAGGTACAGCATAACCAAAGTATTCCCTATCGCGAGCAACACAAATAGTTGTGGAATAGAAAGATCGAGAACACTCAGGCAAACAATACCTAAAACGGCGCTTCCCACCATGAATAGTGAATTGTAGATGTTGAGCCCGGCAATCACTTGAGCGCGTTCATCTGGTTTCGCTCGTAACTGCATCAGAGAATACAGAGGAACAATGAAGATACCGCCAGAGACACCCAAGAGCAGAAGATAAGCAAACAGCGGCCACAGCTCTGAATACGTCACGAATTGATGGAAAGAAGTAAATTCAGGCAAGGACTCAGGAATGGATATCGCCATCAATAGCCCAAAAATCGACATACCTAGGCTACCCATTGGTACGATGCCGATTTCAATTCTGTGATTTGATAACTTATCGCAAGCCAAAGAACCTATCGCAATACCGACCGAGAATAGAGCTAACAAAAAGGCAACCGAGCTTTCAGTGCCGTTCAAGTGGAGCTTTGTGAAGTTTGGAAACTGAGTGAGATAAGCAGCGCCAAGGAACCAGAACCAGCTGATAGACATCAGTGCTTGAAACGTTGGGCGATCTTTTTTTGCAATCGCCAGTGTCGCGCGGGTTAGCTTTACTGGCTGCCACTTCACTTTCAGATCTGGTGCGTTACTCGGCGCTTGTGGAATAAAGCAGCTTGATACATAGCCAAGCACGGCGAAAGAAACAATACATACCGCAGCAATGAGCTTCGCGCTTTCTTCAGATGCAATAATACCGGCGCCTAAAGTACCAATAAGGATGGCTAAGAATGTGCCGGTTTCGACTAAAGCGTTGCCGGATACCAGTTCTTTTGTTTCCAATTGTTGTGGAAGCAGTGCGTATTTCACCGGGCCAAAGAAGGCGCTTTGCGTTCCCATTAGGAACAGAAGTAGGAGTAGTATCCCGTAGCTTTCGTAGATAAACCCGATCGCACCCAGTGACATGATCGCCACTTCAAGGAGCTTAACTTTACGTATAAACCAAGATTTTTCGTATTTGTCAGCCAGTACACCAGCCAAAGCAGAAAACAGGAAGAAGGGCAGAATAAAAAGACCAGCGGCCAAATTAATGAATAGATTGCTGGAAATAGGCAGCGTATCTACGCTTGCGAAAGCAACAAACAGTAACAGAACATTTTTGAATATGTTGTCATTAAAGGCGCCTAGAAATTGAGTAATAAAGTAGGGTAGGAACCTTTTTTGCGTTAACAGCGAAGATTGGCTGCTGTTGTTCATTGTCTTTCCTTGAATGATTACCAGTTGGTTAAGTAGTTTGAGATTAGGTTATTGATCAACTCTTTACCATCGATAGGTTCAGAGGCGAAAAATTTATCATCAACGCTAAGTAGAGTAATTCCATGTACTCCAGACCATAATACACGGCTGGCTTTAATGACTTCGCTTTCTGTGTGTTCAGGCGCAATAGCTACCAGCAATTGCTCTAACATACCTGTCATTCTATCAATACGGTTCGATTGCCATTCAGGAAGGTTTTCACCATTCATGTTGTGCTCAAAGATAAGCTGCCAACGGTGAGGGTGTTTTTGTGCAAAATCGTGATAGCAGTATGCAAGATTAAAAAGAGCTTGTTGAGGGTTGCTCGATTGTTCAACAGCAGAAGCAGATTGGGACGACAGTTCATCTAATGTTTGAGCAACAACGTGTAAAAGGAGTAGGTTGTAGTTACCAAATACATTCACCAAGGTGCTAGGGACATAGCCAATCATATTGGCAATTTTACGTAGACTTAGTTCGTGATAAGAGTGCTCTTCTAAGAAGTCGGTTACCGTCTTTAAGGTTAATTGCACTAATTGTTCGCGAGTATGATCGTTTCGTCTTGCCATGAGTACTTTCTATTAAATGAACATCGTTCAATATTTTAATGCTGCCCCAGAGTGCCGTCAATCCCTTCGCTAGTTTAGTAATCAATTAATAGCCGCAATATTATGATACATGTGTAAACGTCGTGAATATTTCATTGTTCTTTGTTAACGAGTATGATTAAGGTGTCGAAAGATAAAAAAAACCTATAAAGGATAATAATGAAACGATTTTTCTCACTAGTCGCGATCCTGTTGGTAACAGTCGCGGTGACGCCAATCGCGGAAGCGAAAAAGTTTGGTGGTGGTAAGTCATTTGGCAAAAGCTTTAAAACGGCTCCAGCACCAAAACAACAAAACACAAATTCGATCCGACAAGATCAAACTGGCAAGAAAACAGCAGCAGCTAACTCTAGCAAGAAAGGCCTTATGGGCGGTCTGCTAGGTGGTTTACTTGCTGGTGGTCTTTTAGCTGCATTCTTTGGTGGCGCATTTGAAGGTATCCAGTTCATGGATATTCTGATCATGGGTCTGATTGCTTTCCTAGCGTTTAAATTCCTACGCGGAATGTTGGGCGCGAAGCAGGGCTCAATGAATCAGCAGAATGCACGTGGCCAACAGCCAGCATTCGGCGGCATGGGTCAGAACAAGTTTGAACAACCTAAGCAACAACCAAATGTTCATAACTTCGAGCAAGCACAGCCTCAATCACAACCTCATTCGCAAAATAGCGCTGGTGGTTTCGGTTTTGGTGCACAAAGCGATGTTCCACATAACTACCCACCAAGTTTTGATCAAGCGGCATTCATCAACGGTTCTCGTGAGCACTACCGTACACTGCAAGGTGCATGGAATCACAACGAGCTAAATACGATTGAAGAATACGTATCTCCAAGCCTATTTGAAGACCTAAAAGCTGAGCGTAATAAGCTAGACGGTGATCAGCACACAGACGTAATGTACGTTGATGCTGAAATCGTTCGCGCAGACCACGATGGTAGTAAAGCACAGCTAAGCCTTCAGTTTAGCGGTCGCTACCGTGACACCGCAGACGGCATTGAAGAAGATATCACTGATATCTGGCACTTAGAGCGTGACCTAACAACTGACAATGCACCTTGGTTAATTGTTGGTATTCAAGGTTAATTCCACGATTTAACTCAACATCAATATGATGTAGTTATTCGAAATGATGCCAAATAATAGAAAGCCCCTGCTTGAAATCAGCAGGGGCTTTTTTGTGTCCGGTAGTTTGGAACTGTAAATTTTAAGAAGGGCGTTTGTCTTCGGTTTATAGAACATGCAGTTCTTTAAATATTTGCGTTGGTAGAAAACGGTATCATCACGACAATTATTTAGAGTGATACTTTGTGCTAACAGTGAGTTAGGCTGAACGCTATTTAGATATTCAATTGGGGTATCTAGCCAAGATAGAGGTGTTAATCGTGACGACTGAGTTTTTCGAGCCGATACTAGAACCTGAAATACCACTGCAGCAGAAAGAACAAATAGTGGATGAGTGTGAGGAGCATGTGTCTACAAACTGCTTAGGTTGCGCTGCTTACTTGGTATGTGAACGGCACATGGAAGTCTGGAGAGATTGAGCACTCAGTGATCTTCAAGAGATTCAATCTTGTTGTGAGATCTACGGATAGAAGTTGGAAGTGTTGAACTTAGACAGAAGCGGTTTCAATTTCTGTCTTGATAAGACAAGGCTTTCAATAACATGTTCAGAAACGAAAAAAGCCAACTCAATGAGTCAACACCTATCATTTAAGGTGTTTAGATCGCACAGTGTAGCGAGTCTTACTAAAA